>JAJYCH010000185.1 GCA_021778575.1 Planctomycetota bacterium | reverse complement strand
TCGACACCATCAAGCGACGTGCCGACGACGTCCTGGCGATCAACCAGAAGAACATGACCGACGAGAACGACCGGGCCCGGCAGACGGCCGAGTTGTCGACCCGGTGGATGCTGTTTGCTCTTTTGGGCTCGGGGGCGGTCGCCTCGCTGATCGCCATCGCGGCCAGCCGGGCGATCCTCGAACCGATCCGGGCGGTCACCCGGGCCGCCCGAGGGCTGGCCCAGGGAGACCTCGACCAGGTCGTCCCCTCGACCACTCATGACGAGCTGGGTGAGCTGGCCGCCGCGTTCAACGAGATGGCCCGGACGATCCGGAACTTCCGCCAGGCCGGGACCGCCCGGCTCCTTCGAGCCCAGCAAACCGCCCAGGCGACGATTGACTCGATCCCCGACCCGGTCATCGTCGTCGACCCGACCGGCCTGGTCGAGCGAGCCAACCCGGCGGCCCGGCGGATCTTCGGGGTCGCCACGGCCGAGACGCCGATCCACTGAACCGCGCCGATCCCGCTCCGAGAGCCGCTTGCCGAGGTCCTCTCGGGCAAGTTCGATCGCTGGTCGATCAGCCTCGAACATGCCCTGGCCATCCGCGACGACGGTCAGGAACGGTTCTTCCTCCCTCACGTCCTGGCCATCCGCGACGACGCCCGGGGGCTCCTGGGAGCGGCGATCGTGATGACCGACGTCACCCGGTTCCGCCTGCTCGACCAGCTCAAGAGCGACATGGTCTCGACCGTCAGCCACGAGTTGAAGACCCCGTTGACGGGTGTTCAAATGACGGTTCACCTGTTGCTGGAGGAGATCGTCGGACCGCTCAATCCCAAGCAGATCGAGCTTCTTCTGGTCGCCAGGCAGGACTCGGACCGGCTCCTGGCGATGATCAACGACCTGCTTGACCTGACCCGGATCGAACAGGGACGGGTCCGGCTCGACCGCCAGCCGGCGGCCCCGGCCGACCTGATCGCCGAGGCGATCGAGCGGTTCGAGTCCCGGGCCAAGGACGGCGGGGTGTCGCTGAAGGGGGCGGTCGCCTTCGGCCTGCCGCTGGTCTCGGTCGATCGCGACCGGATCAGCCACGTCTTCGACAACCTGGTCGGCAACGCGCTCTCGCACACTCCCAGAAACGGTTCGGTCGAGCTGTCGAGCCGGGTCAGACCCGACGGATCGGTCGAGTTCTCGATCAAGGATTCGGGCGTCGGGATCGCCCCCGAGAACCTGTCGCGGATCTTCGAGAAGTTCTACCGGGTGCCGGGCTCGAAATCGTCGGGCGGGGCCGGCCTCGGCCTGGCGATCGCCCGCGAGATCGTCGAGGCCCACGATGGCCGGATCGACGCCCAGAGCCAACCCGGCCAGGGAACAACCTTCTCTTTCACCTTGCCGACCGCCGTGACCGATCTCTCGAACGGGAAGTCCACCTGGGATGAACAGGAAGGAACGCCCTCATGAACCGTGCCAAACAGATCTTGATCGTTGACGACGAGCCCAACGTCCGTCTCGTCTTCCGGACCGCGCTCGAATCAACCGGCGCCGAACTGGCCTCGGCCGAGGACGGCGAAACCGCTCTCGACTGGCTGAAGCACCATCGGGCCGACCTGGTCCTGCTCGATCTCCAGATGCCTCGGATCGGCGGGATGGGAGTCCTCGAACGGCTCCGGGCGGTTGGCAACGACGTTCCGGTCATCATCATCACCGCGCACGGGAGCATTCCCGACGCCGTGGCCGCGATCAAGCTGGGAGCGATCGACTTCCTCTCCAAACCGCTCACCCCCGATACCTTGCGCCGCGCCGTCGCCGATGTTCTCGATCGCCAGGCAGATCGGAACGAGCCCGGGAAAGCGAAGCCGCCGGGCACGCCGGTCGCCCTGCTGAACGGCTCATTCCAGGGCACTCTCCGCGAAGCCAAACATGCCATCAATCGCCGTCACTTCGGCGACGCCGAAGCCTTGCTCCGTCAGGCCATCAGCCTTAATCCAAGGTCGGCCGAGACCCTCAACCTGATGGGAGTCCTCCACGAGTCGAGAGGCGAGCACGACGCCTCGTATCACGCCTACCAGGCCGCGCTCAAGGCCGACCGCAAGTTTGAACCCGCCCATCGAAACATGCAGCGCCATTACGAACGATTCACCTTCGGCCGGACCAATCTTCCCATTGATCTCGGCAACGAATAACCGATTCACCCGTGCCCCAACAACTCAAAGGATCTTGACATGGCTCTGGGAACTCTTGCTCTGGGTTTGACGCTTTTCGGCTTGTTTTTCGGGCTGGTCGCGGCTTGTGACCGGCTTTGATCCGATTCACGGGAAGGACGATGTCCACGATGCTGTATCTCTGCTCGATCCTGACCATGGCGGCCCTGGTCTATCTGGGCTATGCCATGATCCGGCCGGAACATTTTTGATTGTTGATCCGATTCGTGTCGGTCACCTGATGTCAATCCCTTCGACTCGCCGGAGATCACTGTCGTGGAATCGTCCACCGCCTGGTTGAATCCAACGTGGGCCTTCGCCCTACCAATCGCCGCCTCGTTCCCGCTCGGCTGGCTCATGGCCCGCTTGCTCGACGTCCCGACCAACCGGGCGGGCAAAGGAATCGACGCCATCCCGATGTTCGTCTGCCGCCTGATCGGCAAGAAAACACCCGAGGCGATGAGCTGGAAGCAATATGCTTATGCCATGCTCGCCTTCAACGCCGCGCTCTTCGTGATCGCGTTCGGCCTCCTCTACTTCCAGCAGTCGTTGCCGCTGAATCCCGACGACAAGGGGTCGCTCGCCACTCTGGGCTATAAGGACGCCGCTGGACTCGCTCACGACGGAGCCGACACGGCGGTGATCTTCAACACGGTTTGCTCGTTCGTGACGAACACGAACTTGCAGCATTATTCGGGCGAGCAGAACCTGTCGTATTTTAGCCAGATCGGCTCGATCGTCTGGCTGATGTTCGTCACGCCGGCCGCCGGTCTTTGCGTGATGCTCGCCACGCTTCGAGGTCTGCGCGGCGATCGCGACCTGGGTGACTTTTATGTCGATCTGATGCGAAGCCTGATCTTCGTGCTCCTGCCGCTCGCCCTGGTCCTGGCGGTCGCGCTGGTTGGTCTGGGTGTGCCGATGACGTTCGGACCGGCGACCAAGGCGATCACGCTCGATGGCGCGGCCACGAAAGTCGAGACCCAGGCCATTGCCCGAGGGCCGGTCGCGGCCCTGGTCGCGATCAAGCAGGTCGGAACCAACGGCGGCGGCTATTTCGGCCCGAACTCGACCCACCCGTTCGAGAACCCGACCCCTTGGAGCGGCCTGCTCGAACTGGCCTCGATCCCGCTGCTACCGATGGCGTCGATCATCATGGCGGGATACCTGTTGCGCGATCGCAAGCATTCGCTGGTGATCTTTGGCGTGATGCTGACGCTCCTGCTGGTCGGGTGCGTGATCGCCATCCTCGCCGAGGTTCAACCCAGCGCGGCCACTCTTGGACTGCCGGTCCACTCCGGCCCGAACATGGAGGGGAAAGAGGTCCGCTTCGGACCGGTGGCCTCGGCCACCTGGGCGGCGATCACCACCGCCACCTCAAACGGGTCGGTCAACAGCATGCACGACAGTCTCAACCCGATCGCCGGTATGGTGCCGATGGTGTTGATGATGCTCAACGTCGTCTTCAGTGGCATCGGCGCGGGATTCGAGAACATGCTGATGTACATCATCGTCGCCGTGTTCATCGCCGGGCTGATGGTGGGTCGAACTCCGGAATATCTCGGCAAGAAGGTCGAGTCAAAAGAGGTCAAGCTGGCGATGCTCGCGCTCTTGATCCACCCGCTGGTCATCTGCGGTGGGGCGGCGATCTTCGCGGCAACCAGTTGGAAGGCGTTCGTGGCCAATCCCGGAGCTCACGGATTCAGCGAGATCCTCTACGAGTTCACCTCCGCCGCCGCCAACAACGGGTCGGGCTTCGAGGGACTCGCCGATAACAACCCGGCGTGGAACATCGCCACGGGGATCGTCCTGTTGCTCGGCCGGTTCCCGGCGCTGATTTTTCCGCTCGCCGTGGCCGGTTCACTGGCGACCAAGAAGCGGGTTCCGCAGACGACCGGAACGCTCCGGACCGACAACCTGACCTTTGCCGGGATGCTGCTGGGAACCGTGATCCTGGTCGGAGCCCTGTCGTTCATGCCGGCGGTCGTGCTTGGTCCCGTGGCCGACCAGTTGACCAGCCCGGCGAAGCCTTGACCGGCCCGGCTTGACGAAGCGACCGCTCGGTTCCTCCGCCGGGCAAGAGAAACCCCTGTCGGGCCTCGAAGGATGGCAAGGTTCTTGTTCCCGCAAATGAGCAAGAATCAAACCATGGCCCGGCAGGGGTTCCTCTCGCCCGGCGGAGGACGAACGATTACGAACCAATTTTCATGCGTCCGATTCGCCTCTGTCAGCTCTCGTTCCGCCGCGGATCGTGCGAACGAGCGATTCCGAATTCATTGATGGGTACCATCCCTCATTCCACGAGTCAAGACCCATGAGCCTCGACACCGAAGAATCCCTGCTGAGCGGACGGACCGCCTCCGAAGCCCAGGGTTACAAGCTCCAGCGACGGTCGACCCGGTCGCAAAAACTGTTCGAGCCGGCGCTGGTGAAGATGGCGGTCCGGCAGTCGTTCGTGATGCTCAACCCGGCGAGCATGGCCAAGAACCCGGTCATGTTCCTGGTCGAGATCGGCTGGGTCTTGACGTCGATCGTCGTGGTCGAATCCATTGTCAATCACGCGAGCCTGGGCCAGATCGTTTTCCAGTCGAGTCTGGCATTCCTGCTCCTGTTGACGGTCCTGTTCGCCAACTTCGCCGAGGCCCTGGCCGAAGCCCGAGGCAAGGCGCAGGCCGAGAGCCTCCGCCAGACCCGCGCCGACACGCCCGCCTTGAAGCTGGAATCGGCCGATGCGTTCGATGGCCAGACGATCTCCTCGACCAGGCTCCGGGCCGGCGATTTCGTCGCCGTCGAGGCCGGTCAGGTGATACCGACCGATGGCGAGGTGGTTCGAGGCGTCGCGTCGGTCGATGAGTCGGCCATCACCGGCGAGAGTGCGCCGGTGATCCGCGAGGCTGGCGGCGACCTCTCGGGCGTGACCGGAGGGACCCGCGTTCTGTCCGACCGGATCGTGATCCGTGTCACCGCCGAACCCGGTGAGAGCTTCCTCGACAAGATGATCGCGCTGGTTGAAGGGGCGAGCCGACAGAAGACGCCGAACGAGATCGCCCTGACGATCGTCCTGGCGGCGTTCTCGATCATCTTCCTGATCGTCACGGCATCGCTTTATCCGATGGCCCGGTACTTTGACCTCACTCTCGACATCCCCACTCTGATCGCCTTGCTCGTCTGCCTGATCCCGACCACGATCGGCGCTCTGCTGGCGGCGATCGGGATCGCCGGGATGGACCGGGCCCTGGCGGCGAACATCATCGCCAAGAGCGGCAAGTCGGTCGAAGTGGCGGGAGACATCGACACGCTCTTGCTCGACAAGACCGGCACGATCACCATCGGCAACCGTCGGGCGACGCAGTTCCTGCCGCTCGGCGGAGCCAGTCCGCGCGAGGTCGCGAAGCTCTCCGGTCTGGCGTCGATGGCCGACCCGACGCCCGAAGGGAAGAGTATCCTCGACCTGGCCAACCAGCAATCCGCCATCGATGGCGAAGCGCCGAGCGGATCGACCTTCATCGAGTTCACCGCGCAGAACCGGATGAGCGGCGTCGATCTCCCTGATGGTCGGAAGATCCGCAAGGGGGCTCCCGACACGCTCGCCCGCTACGTCCAGGAGCAAGGCGGGGTGATCCCCGACGGCTATCAGGCGACCGTCGATTCGGTCGCTTCAAGCGGCGCGACGCCGCTCGCGGTGGCCGAAGGGAACCGGATCATCGGCGTGATCAAGCTTGAGGATATTCTCAAGCCGGGAATCTCCGAGCGGTTCGCCCGGCTCCGTCAGATGGGCCTGCGGGTCGTGATGGTGACCGGCGATAACCCGCTGACCGCCAAGGCGATCGCCCAGCAGGCCGGCGTTGATGACTTCATTGCCCAGGCCACGCCCGAGGCGAAGCTCGCCTACATCCGCAAGGAGCAGGAGGGGGGCAAACTGGTCGCCATGATGGGCGACGGCACCAACGACGCCCCGGCGCTGGCTCAGGCCGATATCGGCGTGGCGATGAACTCGGGAACCCAGGCCGCCAAGGAAGCCGGCAACATGGTCGACCTCGATAGCGACCCGACCAAGCTGATCGAGGTCGTCGAGATCGGCAAGCAACTGTTGATGACACGTGGAGCGCTCACGACGTTCTCGATCGCCAACGACCTGGCTAAATACTTCGCCGTGATCCCCGCGCTCTTCGTCGCGACCTTGCCCGGCCTGAAGGTGATCGACCTGATGGGCCTGGCCAGCCGAGGCGGTCCGCAATCGGCCATCCTGGCGGCGGTGATCTTCAACGCGATTATCATCCCGATGCTGATCCCGATCGCCTTGAAGGGAGTGACCTATCGACCGGTCGGAGCCGCGGCCTTGCTCCGACGAAACCTCCTGTTTTACGGGGTCGGCGGGGTGATTGCCCCGTTCATCGGCATCAAGTTGATTGACCTGGCGCTGGACCCGATTCTGGCGCTCGTGGGCATCGTCTAAGAATCTGCCCGCACTACGCGAAATACAAAGAGGATTTGATCCATGATCCGCGAATCGCTTCGAGCCCTCGCCGCCTGTCTGATTACTTTCGGTCTCTGCGCGGTCGCTTATCCGGCGACGGTCTGGATTCTGGCGCAGGTGGTCTTTCCCGATCAGGCCGAAGGGAGCCTGATCAAGAATCAAGAGCGCGAGGTCATTGGTTCGGCGCTGATCGCGCAGCCGTTTGCGTCCGATCGTTACTTCCAGCCTCGCCCTTCGGCGGTCGACTACAACGCCTCGGCCGCCGGCGGCTCGAACCTGGGGACCCACAACCCCGACCTTGCGAACAAGATCGCCAAGCGGGCCGAGGCTCTGAGTGCGTCGCCCGAGGTCGTCGCCCCGATCGACCTGGTGACGGCCTCGGGCAGTGGTCTCGATCCCCACATCACCCCCGAAGCGGCCACCTATCAGGCCAACCGGGTGGCCACCGCGCGAAACCTACCGATCGAGCGCGTCCGCCAGTTGATCGAGCGGAACACCGATCGATCGGCCGCTGTTATCGGAGCGCCGCCGCGAATCAACGTCTTGAAGCTCAATATCGACCTCGACGACGAGAAGCCGCTCTCGAAATCGGTGGTTGCCGAAGTGAGGTAATCCGCCCAACGTTTCGATCATTCCAGCGCAGGAGGAATCGAGTCATGGAAATCAGCAAAGCTGAGAGGATTGCCAATGTTCTGGACGGCGAGCCTCGTGAACTGGATGACGGAACCTGGATCGTGCTGATCGAGCGGGCCGATGGCCGTGTCGTGACCGTCAGCGATATGTCGGTTGATGAGTACGCCGACCGCGAAGCCCTCGCCGCCGGCCGCTGCTACACTTGCATCAGCCTGGTTTGAACGATCGGAGCGACCTGATTTTTTTCTTCGAACGTGGTAAAATCGACGGATGATTACCATCGGTTCCCAGCGACCTTTGCGGGAGATCTCATGACCTGGTTGCCAACTTACATCTGGATCATGCAGATCTCGACCGGCCTGCTCCTGATCGGGCTGTCCATTCCGTTGATCCTCGAGAAGATCGGCCCGAACATCTGGTACGGCTTCCGGGTTCGGAGAACCCTGGAAGATCCGGTCGTCTGGTACAAGGCCAATGCCTACGCCGGCAAGGCGTTGATCGGTCCGGCGATCGCGATGATCGCGTTCAGCACCATTTTTTTTCTGGTCCCCGTTTTCGACCCGCCAACGTACGCGACGGCTTGCGCGATGGTGACACTGGGATCGCTTGGCATTTGCGTCCTCGCCTGCTTCCGATACCTCGGGCAGATCACCCAGGATACC
>JAJYCH010000184.1 GCA_021778575.1 Planctomycetota bacterium | reverse complement strand
ATGAAAAGCTGCTTCCCCTGAACCCGGTCGGTCACCAGCGCCCGGAGCTTTACCCGGCCGTAGCGTGAGATCAATTGAACCCATGTTCCGCTCACAATACCACGACTTTCGGCGAGTTCGGGCGAGCCCTCGACGAACACGTCGGGGGCCTTTTCCTTGATACCTTCGACCCGGTAGGTCATGTTCCCTTCGTGGAAGTGTTCGAGCAGGTTGCCGTTGTTCAGGTGAAGGTCGTATTCGTCGTCCGGCTGGTCGGTCGGGTCCGACCACTTCACGCCGTGGAGCCGGGCCTTGCCGTCGGGGAACGGGAATCCTTGCGTGAAGAGAAGCGGTTGATCGGTCCCGTCGGCGGTCACCGGCCACTGGAGCGAGTTGTACCCTTCGAGCCGGTCATAGGTCACGCCCGCGAACAAGGGAGTGACCGAGGCGATCTCGTCCATGATCTCCGACGGGTGGGCATAATCCCACTTCGCACCCAGATGCTGGGCCAGTTCGAGCGTGATCCGCCAGTCCGGCCGGCTATCGCCGAGCGGCTCGAAGACCTGATTGAGGCGCTGGACCCGACGCTCGGTGTTGGTGAAGGTGCCGTCCTTTTCGAGGCTCGGGGAAGCTGGAAGAACCACGTCGGCGAACTGGCAGGTGGCGCTGAAAAAGATGTCCTGGACCACGAAGAAGTCGAGCTTCGAGAACGCGGCCTGAACGTCGTTGGCGTTCGAGTCGACGAGACTCATTTCCTCGCCGATCAGGTACATCGACTTCAGCTTGCCGTCGTGGATGGCCTTGACCATCTCGTGATTATCGAGCCCCTGCCTGGTCGGCAACGGGACGCCCCAGGCGGCCTCGAACCGGGCCTGGACGTCAGGGTCATCGACCGCCTGATAGCCGGTCACCTTGCCGGGCATTGATCCGTGGTCGCTTGCCCCCTGAACATTGTTGTGGCCTCGGAGCGGGTACGCACCGGCGCCGGGCTTCATGTAATTTCCGGTGAGCAGGAGCAGATTCGAGATCACCGTCGAGGTGTCCGACGCCATCGTATGTTGCGTCACGCCCATCGCCCAGAGAATGCAGACGCCATCGGCCTCGGCGATCTGCCTGGCGACGGATTTCAAGGTTTCGCCGGCGATTCCGGTCGCTTGCTCGGCGGCTTCGAGCGTGAATGGTTCGAGGCTCCGGCGATAATCGTCGAGACCGTTGACCCATTGATCAACAAACTCTTTGTCGATCATTTTCTCGTCGATCAGGTAGCGGCAGACCGCCGAGAGCCAGACGAGGTCTGTCCCGGGATGGGGACGCAGGAAGACGTCGGCCCGACGTGCCATCTCATGTTCACGGATGTCGGCGACGATCAAGGTTTGCCCACGAAGTTTCTGGGCGCTCTTGACCCGGGTCGCGAGCACGGGGTGGCTCTCGGCGGTGTTGCTGCCGATGATCAGGACCAGCCCCGCCTGGGCGATATCGGTGACCGAGCCGGAGTCGCCGCCGTAGCCGACCGTCCGGAACAGGCCGACCGTGGCCGGGGCCTGGCAATAGCGCGAACAATTGTCGATGTTGTTCGTGCCGATCACCGCCCGGGCCAGCTTCTGCATCAGGTAGCTTTCTTCGTTCGTGCATTTCGACGACGAGATAAATGCCAGCGCATCGGGTCCATGCTCGGCCTTGATCTCGCCGAAGCGGCGGGCGATCAGGTTGAACGCCTCGGGCCAGGTGGCTTCGCGAAACTGATTCCCTTCGCGGATCAACGGCGTGGTCAACCGATCGGGACTGTTGACGAAGTCCCAGCCGAATTTCCCCTTCACGCAGGTGGAGATTCCGTTGGTCGGACCGGCTTCGGGCTCGACCTTGAGGATCTGGCGGTCCTTGGTCCAGACGTCGAAGCTACAGCCGACCCCGCAATAGGTGCAAACCGTCTTGGTCCGGCGGATTCGCGACTCCCGCATGGCCGCTTCGGCCTCGGAGACCTTCAGGATCGTCCCATAGCCCATTTCGGGCTCGATCCCCTTGACGATGTCGATCATCCCATCGAGCGCGGTCTTGGGCAGTGCCGTCATGAACCCGGCTCGGCCGAGCATCGACTTTTCCATCAACGCGTTGCACGGACAGACCGTCACGCAATGCCCGCACGAGACACAGCTTGATTCACCGATCAAAGCACCGCCGTCCCAGAGGACCCGAGGGTGGTCCGATTCCCAGCGGATCGACAAGGTTTCGTTGACCTGAACATCCTGGCAAGCCTGGACGCATCGGCCGCAGAGGATGCACTGATTGGGGTCGTAGCGGTAGAACGGATTCGAGTTGTCGACCGGATACGGCTTGGGCCGATAGGGGATGGCCTGATGCTCGATCGCGAGCATCCGCGTGGTGTTGTGGACCGTGCAGTTGCCGTTATTGTTGTCGCAGACGGTGCAATAGAGCAGATGATTGCCGAGAATCCGGTCGAACGCGGCGTGCTGAGCGGTGGCGGCGGCCTTCGAGTTGGTGACGACGGTCATTCCCGCGCTGATCTTCGTCCCGCAGGCCCGGACCATCTGGCCGTTCACCTCGACCAGACAGGTATCGCAGGTCTGGATCGGGCCAAGCTGGGGGTGATAACAGACGGCCGGCAGCTCGATCGCCTCGCGCAGGATGACGTCAATCAGACGCTCGCCGGGATGGGCCTCGCGAGGAGTCCCGTTGATCGTGACCTGGCTCATTCCCGTCCTCTCAGAGACTGTCGATCGGCAACGATTCCTGGCGAAGATCCCTGGTCGTCGACGAGCAAGCGGCATCGTGGCTTGGCCGAGGATAAGCGTCGGCCTGGGATTCCTCGGGGGGCGCGTCGAGGCATTCGAGGTCTTTCTCGATCAGGATGCGCAAGCTTGTCCCGTTCGACGACGGTTGAACGGCCTCGATCCCGATCCGCTCGGTCGTTCCCCAATTCCGGGCCAGATCGGTGGGCAACCGAACGGTGAGTGAGCCATCCTCGAAGCTTGCCGAGACCTCGACCACGGCTTTGGTCGAGAATAACCGGAAAGTCAGCCGCTGGCGACCCTCCGGGTCGAATGTGGTCGACTCCTCGATGATCTCACCGGCGACCAGATTCGAGACCTCCGACCGACCGAGCCGTAACCGGATCGAGTTTCCCTTGATTCGGAGCTTCATCGCTGATTCCCCGCAGCATCAAAACGTCGGGTGGTGTCGATCCTCGGGCGAAGGATCGACGCCACCCTGGCGAGGCGACTTCAGGTGGTGAGAGAGTCGGCTCAACGCTCAAGCAAACAAGCGGCCCACGGCCTCGGCCTTGACCAGTTCGCGGGGTTGCTTGAGGTGATTATAGACGATCGTGGCCGGGTCGATCCCGAAGGCGTGGTAGATCGTCGCCAGAAGCTCGCCCGGGTGGACGGGGTCTTCGATCGGCGCCGAGCCGGTCTTGTCGGACTTGCCGTGGATGTAGCCGCGCTTGACACCGGCTCCGGCGAGAACGGCGGTGTAGCAGTACGGCCAGTGGTCGCGACCATCGGCGCTGTTGCCGTTACCGGAGGTGCTGACGCCCTTTTGCGGAGCCCGGCCGAACTCGCCGACGGCCACGACCAGCGTGTCCTTGAGCATGCCGCGCTCGTCGAGGTCGGTGATCAATCCCGAGAGTCCGGCGTCGAGCATCGGCCCCGACTGGTTCTTCATCCGGGTGCTCAGCCCCGAGTGATGATCCCATGAGTGATTGTCGGAGTTGGCGACCTTCGGCCAGATCACCTCGACCACCCGGGTTCCCGCCTCGACCAGCCGACGGGCCAGCAGGCAGCTCTGGCCAAACGTGTTCCGACCGTACATCTCGCGGGTTTTCTCGGGTTCCGAAGCGATGTTGAACGCCTCGCGAGCCCGCCCGGAAATGACCAATCTCAAGGCCCGGTCATAGTATTCGTTGAGGTTATAGTCCGAGACTGCCTTCTCGATCTCGGGCATCCCGGCGTCGATCGCCTGGCGGAGCCGGGCTCGGCGTTCGAGCCTCATCGAGAAGACCTCGGGGCGAAGCTGGAGGTCGTCGACGCGGATCTTGTCCATCTTGGCCAGATCCATGTCGTCGCCGTCGGGATAGAGCGTGTACGGGTCGTATGCCTTGCCCAGGAACCCGGCGGTTCCCCCTTTACCGACGACGTTCGACTCCTGCAACGGCCGGGGGAGCATCACGAACGGCAGCATCGGCTCGGTCGGCGGCTTGAGCCGGATGATCTGCGAGCCGAAGTTGGGAAAGTCCTTCGGGCTCGGCGGTTCGAGCTGGCCGGACGGGCTGACCTTGTCGGTGGTGTAGCCGGTCATCATCTGGTAGATGGCGGCGGTGTGGTTGAACAGACCGTTGGGGGTGTAGCTCATCGACCGGATCATGGTCAGCTTATCGGTCACCTGCGCCAGCTTGGGCAGGATCTCGGTGAACCGGAGCCCCGGCGTTTTGGTGTCGATCGGCTTGAAGATACTCCGGACGTTGTCGGGGACATCGTCCTTGGGGTCCCAGAGATCGAGGTGGCTCGGGCCTCCCTGGAGATAGACCATGATGATGCTCTTGGCCTGCCCCCAGCCGGCCCGAGGGGCGTCGGGAGCCCCTTCGGCCCGAGCCGATGACGCGGCCTGAAGTTCGAGCATCGTGCCGAGCGACATCCCCAGCAGACCCGAGCCGCCGACCCGGAGGAGGTCGCGACGGGTCATACCGAGCGAGCGATCGCACAGGTCTTTACCAGGCTGACCGGGAACGATGATCATCGCGGTTCTCCGAGGCGTTCGAGGGAAGATTCTCAAAAGGGCGTCGAGCACTCGACGCACCCGTCCGTTTCACTTCTCAATGATTGAAGAGGAACGAGGGGCTGTTGATCAGCGCCCAGGCGATATCCTGCGCGGCGGTCAATCGCCGATCGATGGCTTGCTTGATCGACTGCTCGACGTCGGCCCGGAGCTGGGTCAGCCGGGGGTCGGCCGGCAGTGGCTTGCTGGCGGCGTCCACCCGGGCTCGGAGCTCGTCGACGTGCGGATCGCCGGGCAGCGGAGCCCGGCTGGCGTTGAGGGCGTCGACTCGCTTGCCGTATTCGGGGTCGATCGTCCGATGCAAGGCCAGGATCGTGTTGCGCTGGGCCTCGGTTCGAAGTTCGGGGACGGTCGCGAGGATCACTCGATAATCCTCGGCCAGGCCGAGACCGACGGGCCGTGCCAGCTTGGTGACCGAGAGCCGGAACCGGCCAAGCGTATGCATCCCGTCGGTGTAGGCGTGGGTCAGCTTGACGGTCAACGTGGTTCCGCCGGTCGAGCCGATCGGCGTGGCGGTCTCGAAGGTCGCCCAGTGGGTCAGCCCCATCGCCGGGTGGATCGCCCAGCCATTCCCCGCAGCGGCTCGGTTGCCGTCGATCGCTTCGTTGATGGTCAGGCTCACCTGGTTGAAGTCGGATCGGGGGTTCTGGAGCTTCACCGGCTTGAGTTGTTTCGGGTCGCCCTTGGGTCCGGCGAGGAGATCGAGCTCGTTGAGTACGAAGTTGCCGTTAGGGGCGCGGCCCGGGCCTTTGCCGGGCAGGCTGTCATCGGCCAGGGCTTCGAGCCGAAGCCCGGTGATGTCGGTCAGGTCGGTCTCGGCGGTGATCTCGTAGACGCCGTTCTTGTTGGCACCGGTGACGAGGATCGAGCCGTCGGGGCTGGCGGTGAGAATGGTTCCGGCGGGAGCTTTCAGCTCTTTGGGAATCAGCGGCAGCCAGCGAACGGCGGTCGACTGGGTCTTTTCCCACTGGTCGACCTTGGCCGACAGGGTGGCCTCGTAATCCTTCAGTTCCTTTTCGAGAGCGGCCGTCCGCTCGGCCTTCTGGCGTTCGGCCTCGGCGATCTTGGGGGCGATCGAAGCCTCGTAGGCCATCAGCTCTTTTCGGGCGGCGGCGATGTCGGCGGCTCGACGAATCTCGATCGACGGCCGGGCCAGCGCGACTTCGGTTTCGCGACGTCCCATCGCCTCGGCCAGCCGGACGTGGTCGGCCTGGATCTCCTGGAACTCCTTGAGGCAGGAGTTGATCTCCTCGGGAGTCGCGGGACGGTTGAGAATCCGGAGGAACAGTTCATCGACGAGCTTGCCGTCGTCGGGCACGGTCTGGACCAGCCTGGCCACGTCGTTGCTGTTATCGCCGATGGCGTCGCTGATCGTCGGGCCGCTGACCAGCGCCATGACCGGGCCGAGCTGGAGCCCGCTCGAACGTTCGCATTCGCAGGCACTTTCGCGAGCCGGTCGGCCGAAGGTGGTCAGGAAGCCGCTGGGCAGTTCGACCTCGGAGTCGGGCAGTTCGGCCGCCCGGGTGCCGGTCGGCACTCCGGGGAACTTCGAGACCGCGCCGGTGGCCCGGTTCACCGCGTCGTAGAGAACCTCGGCCGGAAGTCGTCGAGCGGTGGCGTGGGAGTAGTTGATCTTGTCGTCATCATTCCACTCGTTCGCGTTGACCGACAGTTGATAGGTTCGCGACTTGCAAATCTGGCGGATGACGTGACGGGCGTCGAAGCCGCTCTTGAGGAACTCCTCGGTCAGGTAGTCGAGCAACTCGGGATTGGTGGCCGGGTTGCCGGCCCGAAGGTCGTCGAGCGGTTCGATGATCCCGACGCCGAACAGATAGCCCCAGAGCCGGTTCACGTAGCTCTTGGCAAAGTAAGGGTTTTCCTTCGCCGTGATCCAGCTTGCCAGCTCCTCGCGGCGCGAGCCGTTGGCGATCGACGGGTGAGCCGCGGCGTAGGGCAGGACGGGCGGGGCGACCTTCTTGGTCCGGTCGTGGATCATCTCGCCGCTGGGCTGGTCCCAGACTTCCTCGAACAAGGGCTGAGGCGTCTCGACGGCGCTGCCGCCGATGGTCCGACCCTTCGAGGCTGGGTCCGGCTTCAGGCCGACCCGGGCGAAGAACGCCGCCGTCTGATAATACTGGTCCTGGGTCCACTTCTCGAACGGGTGGTCGTGGCACTTGTTGCAGTTGAACCGGACGGCCAGGAACAGTTGCGTCGTGTTCTCCATCATCGCGGCCGGTTCGCGGAGAACCTTGTAATACGATGCGGCGGGATGTTCGCGGTTGGTCCCACCGGCGGTCAGGATCGAGCGGACGAACTGGTCATACGGAACATTCGCGGCGACCTGGTCGCGAATCCACTTCCGGAAGCCGACCGCCCCTTCGACTCCGAGGAACTTGCGGTTCACCTGAAGCAGGTCGGCCCATTTATTGGTCCAGTACTCGACATATTCCTTGCTGCCGATCAGGCGATCGACCAGTTCATCGCGCTTCACGCGGGTTTCACGTGTGTCGGCGAGGAAGGCGCGGACGTCGTCGGCGGTCGGCGGCAGACCGGTCAGGTCGAGCGTGACCCGGCGGAGGAACTCGGCGTCGGAGCAGAGGCCCGAGGGCTTGATCTTCATCCGCCGCCACTTGTCGGCGGTCAGCTCGTCGATCCGGCCCTGGGTGGGAGGTTGCTCCCAGACGAAGCCCGACCGGTCGCCCATGACGGTCAACGTCGTGGCCGCGTAGGCCCCTTCGAACCGGGCCAGAAGCGGGGCCTCGCCGCGACGGAGCGAGGTCATCAACCCCGACTTGTTGGCCGAGACCACCTCGATATTGCCGCTCTCGACGAACGCCTCGCGGGTCACGTCGCGGATCTCGCCGTTGGTGTAGGTCGCCAGGACGCGGATCTGCTGTTTCAGGCCCACTTGCTGAATAATCGGGTTGGTCGGCGACAGTTCGATCCTCGCGACCCGGGGCGTGTCGGACTTCAAGACCGCTCCGTCGGCGATCCAGGCTCGAATCGTCTCATAATAAGGTTCGCCCGGGACCATGACCTGGCCGCCCACGTGGGGTACGGCGGCCGTCGGCTTCAGGAGCATCAGGCTATCGTCGGGCGAGGCGACGTTGACCCGACGCGCCGCCTGGTCGTCGGTGAAGGCCCGGACGTCGAAGATCGGGTCGTAGCCTCGGAGCGAAAGCTTGAAGCCGTTCTTCCCTTGCGCCGAACC
>JAJYCH010000183.1 GCA_021778575.1 Planctomycetota bacterium | reverse complement strand
CCATGCTGCCCGAACCCGCGCCTCTTTTGCTCAATCGATTCGATCACTGGATCGCCGAGAACGCGCAGGTGGCCCAGCAGGTCACCGGTTCACCAATCGTCTGGCCGATCTGGGACGAGGTGACGACCGCCTACCTCCTCGGCTTCGCCCGATCCGAGTCGCGACCAAGACCCCGGCTCAAGGACGACCTCAGCTTCGACCTGGAGAAACCCGAGGGAACCATCGAGTGGATCACCACGATTGACGAAGGAAAGCTCTGGACCGACCTGGTCGCGCGGATCAAGGCGACGGGTCCGTAAGCCGGGACACTTTTCACCCCACGCCGGTTCGTCCGGGCAAGCTCTACCTTCGTACCCGGTCAACGGTTAAGATCTCCCCCTTGGCGTGGTTTCGACGCCGCGAAATCTTACGGAACGGGGCAAGACCAACCATGGCGCAGGCGGATATCGACACATCGACGGTTGCCGATGAGCCGGAGAGTCGGCCCGGGGGAATCCCGCTCTATGTCTGGGTGATCGGCGCGGCCCTACTGGCGGTCCCGCTCGGACTTTATCTGCACGGGAGCCAGTCGGGCAAGAATATCGCCGCGCAGCTCGAAATCTTGCCCAAGCTGATCATCCGGGCGTTAACAGCCCTGGCCACGCCGCTGGTCTTTCTGGCGATTATCCACGCGATCGTGACCAATGATATCCGGGGCCGGCAAGGCGGCCTGATGATGCTCTATTATCTGATCAACACGATCGTCGCGATCACGACCAGCCTCGCGCTCTCGAACCTGATTCATCCCGGCCAGGGGGCGAACCTCGCGGCGGTCTCCGAAGCGATCACCGGTCCGAAGAAGGAACTGCCCCCGGCAAAAACCGTGACCGATCTGATCTTCGAACTGGTGCCGACCAGCATCGCCGACTCGTTCGCCCGGAACCACCTGACGCAACTGGTCCTGGTCGCGCTGGCGCTGGGGATCGGCCTGGCCAAGATCCGCGATTATCAGCGGGCACGCGGTGAGACCTCGCATCAAGTGTTGATTGACCTGATCACGGTAGGCTTTGAGCTCTTGATGAAGGTCTTGCTCTGGGTCGTCGCCCTGGTTCCCTTGGCGGTGTTTGGCGTGGTCGCGGCGGAGATCTCGAAGAACGGTCTGACGATTTTTCAGTCGCTCGGCTGGTTCATCCTGGTCGTTCTGGCGGGTCTGGCGTGCCAGATTTCCTGGTATCTGATCCAGCTCGTGATCTTCGCGAGGATGAGCCCGTTCACGTTCCTGAAAGGGGCGTCGAGCGTAATGATCACCTCGTTCAGCACGTCGAGCACCGCCGCGACGATCCCGGTGACGCTCAAGTCGCTGATGGGTCCGCTCCGGGTCTCGCGGCAGTCGAGCCAGCTTGCCGCGTGCGTCGGAACCAACTTCAACAACGACGGCACAGCGCTCTACCAGGCGGCGGTAGTCCTGTTCATCGCCCAGTCGCTCGGCCAGGTGATGTCGAGTACCGACCAGTTGGTGATCGTCGTGACCACGGTGGTCGCCAGCATTGGCGCGGGCGGAATTCCGTCGGGCTCGTTCATCACCTTGCCGCTGATCTTCGCCGCCGTCGCGCTGCCACCCGAACAGATTCCGATCCTCTTGACCGTGGATTGGTTCCTCGACCGCTGCCGGACCTGCTCGAACGTCCTGGGAGACATGACGGTCGCGGTGTTGCTCGACCAGACGGCGACGAAAGAGAAGCTCTCGGCTGAGCCGATTGAAGTTTCGTGACCAGGCTCAAAGGCAAGGAGATGCCAGGTGCCGATCGCCACGATCCACGTTGACCCGACGAGCAACCTATCCGAGCTAACGCCGATCCGCCGGCTCATGGTTCTGCTCTGGTTGCTGGTGATCAAGGACCGGGCAACTTCGGTTCGCCACGCTTACAGTCCTGGCTCATCGGAGCTGAGCTACCAGGTTGACGGACAGTGGCGCGAGTTGGTGCCGATTCCCGATCTCCTGGCTTCGAGCATCGGTCCCGAAATCCGGTCGTGGATCAATCCCAGCGGGTTCCGGAGAGCGCTAGCCGACCTGTTTCGATGGCTGGCCGGTCGCCTGGATCATGAATCCATGACCACGGTTCATGGCCGGTTCCTGCTGGTCGTCGATCCGATCTGGTCGCTCTGGGGCGTATCAATCCAGCAGGAAAACGACCGAGCGACCATCACCTTCGAGTTGCTCGAATGCCACGACTGGTGCCACGATCAGGCGCTCCCGATTCTCAAGTCGTTCACCGCGACAAGGTGGATCGCTGAGGCGGAGTTGAGCGACGCAAAACAGGACTGATCGACTCCAAACAGCGCAGAATTCATGGAAAAAGCCCTTCGTCGATCAAGATCTCGCGAAGTTCGATTGATTCCGGAATGTTGATTTTGAGAACGTCGACCGTCACCCGGCCGATCGGTGTCTTTCCGAGCAATCGAGGCCCATCCCAACGAAAATGCTGATTCCAGCGATCACGCCGGGGATGAAACAGGCGAACAACGCGGTGGGTGGTCGCGTCGAATCCGGCGAGATTCGGACCTTTGTAACTATTACAGTGAAAACAAGCGTATGCCAGATTCTCAAAACTGGTCGTCCCGCCATGTTTCTGCGCGATGATATGATCGCACTCAAAATCGAGGAACTCACCGGCTTCAGGCATCTGGCAATATTCGCAACGAGCCCGTGCCCGGTCGCGAATCTGAGCCTTGAGCAACTCAACCATCGGTGTGAATCAGAGTATCGAGCCCGGCATTTTTCAGCGAGCGTCGCGACTTTGCCTGGAGCAGATCCATCAGCCGCCCGATTCTCCGGTAGGCGTCCAGCTCTTCCTCTTCGTCCGTCGAGAGGGTTGATTCCTGGTTCTTGACCGCAAGTTCGTGGGCTCGCTGGCGATCCGTCTCATCCAGTTTCAGTCGAAGCAGACACCGAGCCGCCTCGGGCGTCAAATTCCCTTCGTCCGGCCGGACGATCCTCGTCAGAATCTCCGAGACATGGCTTTTTGGAGGGGACTGGGTGCTCATCGCCTGACTCCATTTTCCTTCCCGGATTTCATTCCTGGCTCGATCCCTTCATCATATCGAAAAAGCTCCCTCAAGCCGACTCCCGTTCGCCGCGATGCTGCCAGTCCTCGTCAACGTGCCAGAGGTTTTCGACGACCTCGGCGTAGAGCCTTGCGACCCGGGGGCAGGGGGTGGTCGGGACCTCGGGCGAGAGCCAGTTCATCTGGCGGAGGTGATCGACCGGCCAGTCGGGCAGGGGCTGACCGAAAGCGGTCGCTGACTTCACCGAGACCAGGCCGTCGTTCGGGCCTTCGAGTTCTTCGAGCGCCGCGTGGAGCCGGCGGAGCGGCCAGCAAACTTCCTCGTGCGGCGGCGCTCCGGCGACACTGAAGACCGGGAGCCAGTCGGGCAGGGGGGTCCGGCGGTTGAACTCGGCGGCGGCTCCCGGCGTGACGTCGAGGAAGCCCCGATGCTCGATGCCGAGCTTCTCCAGGAGCGTGTAGATCCGACCGACCCGAAGCTTGGCGAAGTCGGCGATCCCCGAGCCAAGATGCGGCGTGGCGATCGTCGTCAGGCTCAGGATTCGCCCTTCCCAGGCCGGGTCGGCAATCAACTGGCGGGCGTCGAGCCCTCCCATGCTATGGCCGATCAGGTGAACAGGTTCATCCGGAAACGCTTCAAGAATCTGTTCGCCGAGCCGCTTCGCGCGGCGGACGACTCCCGCCGTCGGGTGAACACGTGTGACCAGCACGCGGTTACCCGCGGCCTGGAGGATGCCGGGGATGCCTCGGAAGTACCAGGCCAGTGTCAACGGGCCCAGGCCGATCCGGCGAAAGCCGAACAGACCGTGGGCCAGGACAATCGGGGCCTTGAGCCGGGGACAGTCAGGTCGAGGGATTGGTGGAGAAATGATGGCGGGCCACATGGTGTTGTTCCTTAGAACCGTCTATACCAAGCATAGTGTGTGCCCGGACGAAAACAACCGCTCCAACACCGACATGTGGCTTCTTCCGCGCAGTCCGAACCAAAGCTGGGGGTGATGACGAATAAAGAGGATAAAGCCACGGTTTCGACCGACAACTTTCGTCACGATGCCGGCTCCAGACCGAGCATCGCGCGATAAAGCACCTGGTAGCGATCGACCACCGCCTCGATCGAGAAATCGGCGTCGACCCGGCGTCGAGCGGCCTGCCCCAGACTCCGAGCCAGGTCGCCGTCGGTCAGTACCCGGATGATCGCCTCCGACCACGCTTCGGGACGATCGGCGGGGAGCAAGATTCCGGCGTCGCCGGTGCCGAGCAGATCGGTATTGCCGCCGATCGCCGAGGCCAGGCAAGGTAGGGCGGTCGCCATCGCTTCAAGGAGCGAGTTGCTCATCCCCTCGGCCACGCTGGGCAAGACGAACAGGTCGGCACCTCTGAGAAACTCCGAGGTGTCCTCGACCCGCCCGACGAACTGGACGTGGTCGATCACGCCCAGCCGGCTCGCCTGATCGCGCAAGGCGGCGCGGTCTTCACCGTCGCCAACCAGGATCAGCGCCGCCCCCGTCGCGGCGACCACCGCCGGCCAGGCTTCGAGCAAGGTTGGCAAGTTCTTCTGGGGATGGAGCCGCCCCGTGAAGACAACCCGAGGACGAGGCAAGAGCGTCGACTCGACCCGATCACCGGCCGGTCCCGGATGAAACTGCCGGGCATCGACGCCCGAGGCGAGCCGAACCATCTTCGACGGCGGAACGCCCAGCGCCAGCCATTGCCGTTCGATGTCGGCCGAGATCGCCACGAACCGGGTATTTCGGAGGATCGCCCGCCGCAAGAGCGGAAAGCCGCGAGTCCGGGCCAGTTCCTCGGCCTCGCCGTAATAGCCCGAGCTGGCCGGCTGGATCAGGGTCGGAGCGCCTCGAAGGAGCGGTCGGGCCACTCCGGTCGAGATCGCTTCCCAGAGCCCTTGATGGGTGTGGACCAGGTCGTAATCGGGCCGGAGTTTGGTGAGCGCCCGGATCACTCCCAGAACGAACGAAATCCCGAACAACGGGCCTCGACTGGAAGTCTTGATCCAGCGATGAATCCGAACGCCTTCAAGCTGATCATCAACGGGTAAACCCTTGATGAAATGAGTCACCACCCGGACCGAATGCCCTCGCCGGACCAGTTCGGCCCCCTGCGCGAGTGCCTGTTGCTCGGCGCCGCTGGCATTGGGGAAGAAGTGGCTGAGGACGTAACAAATCCGGGGCAGCGACGATGCCATTCAAGACCTCGAAATCGGAGACGGCCGCCGAGCGGGCACAGCCGAGGCCCGTCTCCCATTCCGAGACCGATCAAGAATCAGCGATTGATCACATACACGTTCACGTTTTGTCCCGACGAATCGATGATCTTGCCGCCGCTGGCGGTCAGATAATCCTGACCCGCGACACCCACGGTCAGGATCGACCCGCTGGGCATCTGAACCTTCACGGTCCAGTCGCCATCGGGCAGCGAGACCTTGAACTCGCCGTCGGCGTCCGACTTGACCTGGCGATCGACAAACTTCTTGGTCAGGTTCGAGAGGATCACCGTGACACCTTCAACCGTCTGATCCGACCCGGCGGCAACCACCTTGCCTCGGAGGACGTTCCGCGTGTCATAGGTCGGCTTCCTCGCCTGGCGGTACGACAGGTCGTTCGGACCGGCGGCCGGCGCTCCCGCCGGGTTGCCGATCTGGCCTGGTCCCGGGATCGCCGGGCCGCCGTCAGCGGGCTTGGTCGGGTTGGCCGGAAGCCGGGGCATCTCGCCCGATTCGCCGACAACCGACGGTTCCTTGAGCGGGGCGGTAGCCTCGACACCTTTCGGCAACTCTTTGGGCTGGGGCGGCGGCGGAGTGGTCGTTTGCGGCACGGTGACGGGCGGTTCGACTCGCGAGCTGGTCGATTCGTCGCCCGCCGAACCGTTGTTCAGCGTCGCGGTCGGCTTCGGCTCGTTCGAATTCCGGCCGCTGGTCGGCTCGCTGATGATCGCCGGACCTGAGCCATTATTGCCGTTATTTTCCGGAGCCCGGTTGACCGACCGCGTGGGAGCGACCGAAGGAGCGGTCTCACACGGGAGCGAGGACATCGAGGTCGTGACCACGCTATCGTCGATCAGGTACGAGGTCGGGGCGAGGATCGACGAGCGGACATAAGTTGTCGGCAAGAGTGTCGAATACGTCGTCGGCATCAGGTACGACGTCGGCAAGATGGTTGAGGTGGGCAGGTAGGAGTAGCTCGTTCGCTCGACCAGGCGCCGGGAGCGGAAGATTGATGGCCGATAGTACAAGCTCGAGGTGGGAACCAGAACCGAGCCGGTCGACAGCACCGTCGAGGTGGGGATATACGTCGAGCTGTAAGACGTCGGGAGGTAGGTCGAAGTGTACGACGTGGGGATATACGCCGAGCTGTACGACGTCGGGATATACGTCGAGCTATACGACGTCGGCACGACATACGAGGTCGACAGATAGCTCGACGTGGGGAGGCTGAGGATGCCGCTGGTCGGCAGATAGACGGTCTCGTAATAAGTGTCGGCGGGGGCCGGTCCGGGCAAAATCAAGAGGCAGAGAACGGCGGCGCTGGCGAACCAGGCTCGCGACTTCGGGCGGTGCGGTGACATGGTCGGTTTCCTCAATGTGCGGGGCCCGTCGAGCGGGGCCGGCCCGGTGCTCGGTCGCGAAGACCCCGACGCACCTACAATACCAGAACCCGCTGATAGGAACCAAGGGCCTCTAAACGCTCCGACCGCTATCTCAGGCAAACCCCGAACCAAAGACACGAGGTCATTCATGAGTGTCGCACCGAAAATCGGCCGGACGATCCCGGCAGTCGATACAACCGGAACAGATTCAGAGCAAAACGATCTCTCTCGTCCTGTCAAGAAATCGAGTTCCCGTTGTCTTTTTTCATCAAGCGGCCGGTTCGCGGCCCATCGAATCCCCCTGGCGGACTGTTCGTCGATGGAATAATCTACAAACGGAGACAAGCCTGCTTCAATCCTCGGGAGAGCCCGTCATCATGTCGTCGCCAAGAGACGTCGCCGAGGTCCTCAACCGCGACTTCCTGGACACGAGGAGCCGGATGCTCGACCTGGCCGCTGCGCTCGACCGACTCGACCGAGCCCCCGCCAACGCCCACGACGTCCCCCCTGACCGACGACTGGCCCAGCTTCGCCAGGCGCTCGAAGCCCTCCTCGAACCCGGACCCGGCCGGGCCGAAACCGTCCAGCGGTTGTTCTCGCTGGAGTATGACCCGGAATGGCGCGAAAAGGCCGGGTTGACGCGGGCTGGTCATTAAAACCCTGCGGCCACTTTTTCCCCGGTTTCCACAATTTCCGTGCGTAAATCGTGTCGACTACCGTGCGTTGCTACCCGGGCACATTCGGAGCCCCCCCCGGACTTGCTCTGAGCTCGCACGATCGTAGAATGGCACGACAGTACCCAGACACGGCGGCCTCTTGAGTGTTCTTCCATGCCTGGAGGGATAGGAACGACGTTCAACCGCGACAGCCTGGCGACCTGGTACGCCAGGCGGCACATGGATATCGATGATGCAGTTATGCAAATTAATTATTTGCCGACTGACGCACCTCCTCGTGAGATCCGTTTCTTGGAGGTTAACGGGATGATCTCTGAGACGACTCCTTTGGAACCAATTGATTTTGGGGTGGACGTTGGAAGCGACAACGCGCACTCCCTCTATGTACTCGACGTCACGCCCTCGCAGTGGGAGGCTATACAATCGGGGGATATTCCTTTGCCGACGGGTTGGACACTTGAGGGCAGCCAAGAACTTGGGCGGCGGTAACAAACAATGAACGACGCGCAAAGGCTTTGGTGGAGACAGTCGCAGTCGGACTACGCGCTTTTTGTTCAATTGCGTGGTCCGAAAATTGGTGCCCACGAATGCCACCTACTTCATTACCTTCAAATGGCGACGGAGAAACTCAGCAAGGCTTATCTCTGGCGCTCTGGTCACGCGCCTCCGAAGAGCCACA
>JAJYCH010000182.1 GCA_021778575.1 Planctomycetota bacterium | reverse complement strand
GTCCTTCGTTGAAACTGGAATCAATGGAGGAGAAAGCGACGATGAAACCCTTGACCCGAGCCGACTGTCCACGACCGGCTCTCTCGATTGCAATGGCGCTCATCACTTTGTCAGGCTGCGCCACCCAATCGTCTTCCGTGCAACCGTCCGCGATGGTTCCCGGGAAGGCTCCCGACCTTCTGAATGTCTCCGCCGTCGCACCGCCGATCAATCCGGACGTTGCCAGAACGGCGGCTAATGCGCGAGCTTCCGCAAGTCCCAGCGACACGGCCGTGACTTCAGCCTCGGTGAAGCCAGAGGCCCCGACCCTCCCGCCGGTCGAGCCTTCCAGGGCACAAGAAGCCCTCAAACCATCTGCTTTTGACGAGAACGCGGGGCTGATGGGACCGGCTCCCCCCGTCGCCGCCACTGCTGAGGCCACCCCGGCGTCGATCCCTCAAGCAGTCACTGCATTCCCGATTGATCTCTCCACGGCGTTGCGGCTGGCGGATGGCCAGAATCCGACGATCGGCGAAGCCCGAACGTTGATCCTCGGCGCTCTCGCCGAGCGGCAGGCTGCCCGGAGCATTCTCCTGCCCAGTCTCAACATGGGGACCAACTATCACGACCATACCGGCCCATTACAGCGATCGAATGGTCAGATCCTGAAGCTCACCGAGCAGTCGCTCTATTTTGGAGGCGGAGCTGGGGTTACGGCGGCGGGAACGCTCGCGATCCCGATGGTCAACATCTTCAGTCCGTTGACAAACGCGATCTATGAGCCCCTTGCGGCACAGCAGCGTCTGGTTGGGGCGCAATTTAACGCATCGGACACCGCGAACAAGGTCTTGCTCGAAGTCGCCTCGCTTTACATCGACCTGATTGGTGCCGAGGCCACCCTTCAGGCCAGAAGAGTCACTGCGATCGAGGCGGATAAATTTGCCTCGATCGTGGCCGATTACGCCGCAACCGGCCAAGGGCGACAGGCCGACGCTAATCGGGCCGATTCCGATCGTCGGTTCTATCAGGCAGACATTCAGCGAGCCGAAGAACAAGTTGCGATCGCCTCGGCCAAGCTGGCGCAACGGCTCAACCTTAATCCGTCGGCTCAGCTCAAGCCGCTGGCCGGTCCGCTCGAGCCGCTTGACTTGATCAATGCCGAGATTCCAGCCGAGGAACTGATCCGCAACGCCCTCGCGCGTCGACCCGATCTGGCGGCTCAGGAAGCTCTTGTGGCTCAGGCGGGTTATCGTGTCAAGGAAGAGAAGGCCCGACCACTCTTGCCGACGATCTATCTCGGCTTCAGTGCCGGTGCATTCGGCGGCGGGAGCAACCTGACCTCCACGCCACTCAGCGGATTCGCCGGTCGGACAGACTACGACGTCGGGGCTTACTGGACCCTCCTCAACCTGGGTGCCGGGAACGGGACGCTGATCAAGCAGCGTCGAGCCCAGGAAGGTCAAGCGATCGCTGATCGGGCCAGGGTCCTGAATCGAGTTCGATCCGAGGTCGTTTCCGCCAAGGCTCAGTCGCTGGCCCTCCGTTCGCAGGTGACCAACGCTCGGTTTGGGCTCCAATCCGCCGAGGAAGGTTATCTACTTGATCGGGCCAGGCTTCGCGAGTCACTCGCCAGGCCGATCGAGGCCCTCGACAGTCTCCGTCTGCTCTCTGATGCCCGAGTTTCTCTGATCGAGGCTGTCACGCGGGCCAACCGGGCTCAGTTCGCCCTCTTTGTCTCATTGGGCGCACCGCCGCCGCTGGACACCCCGCCCATTGGTCCTGGCCCGGCCACGTCAGCGCCTGCACCGGGATTACCACCACTTCCCTGAGCCTTCGCGAGGGAGTTGTAGACCAAAGCAAATCAGGCCGACGATCCTCAGATCAGAGGGATCGTCGGCCTGGTGCATTTTCGAGGCATCGCGATAAAACTCTATGTCCAAAACAGTTCCGGCCGACGACCCTCAGACTCAAGAGGATCGTCGGCCGGTTTATGTGAGGAAATCAGTCACCGGGCTGAGACTCAAGGCAACCGGCGAATCGGGAACGCCCGGATCAATTGCTGGCCGTAGGGTGTCCTGACCAGGAACGTCGTATTCGTTTCCGAGCCGCCGGTGCTGAGTGGGTTCAGTTGAGTGGTGTACTGGAAATTGCCGTGCGAATCGCTCGTGATCGCGATCCCCTGGAACTTGATGTTGTTGGTCGGCAAGGTCGAGGTCGTGGTCGGGCCGTCAGTGAAGATGATCGAGTTCGGTGTCGTCTTGCCGATCACGGTGACAGTCGCCAGCCTTGTCACCCCGCCGCTGTTACTCGGGTGATGGCCGGTCACCTGCTCGCCGGGAGCGAGGGCAAGATGGATCTTGATCGGTTCTTTCGGGGTGATCGGGGTCAAACCCCGGAGGATCGGCGCGGCATCGTTCTGGCCGATGAAGCCGGTCCCGTTGAAGTCGTATTGCGGCGTGAAGTTGGACTGGCCGACGAAAGTCTCATAGGCCGCCGCATAGGCTTGCAAGTCGGCCGTGGAAAACGTCCGGTGTGCGTCCGCGCTCGGATATTGACCAGGAACGAGATGTGTCGGCGTGGTCAGTACGGTTGTGGAAAGCACGACGCGGGCGTCGAGTCGTTCGACGCCCGGTCGGAGTCGGAGCCGAGGCGAAGGCATGACGATCCTCCGGGAGGAAGCTGACAACATCGATGACCCTTTCCTGGGATCACCCACTATCGTCTTCTTATCGGTCGTCAGCCTTACCTAACGGAAAGATGTCCCTCGATATTAGCGGATTAATGTCCCGATTGGGCCGCTTTTTTCATCTCGCCCTTGACGGGCGTGCCGTCCGTGAGCGAGCCGTTATAGCTGGTGATCACCTGGTCTTCGGCCGTCAGACCGGAAAGAATTTCGGATTCGATACCGTTGTCGTTGCCGACCTGGACATTAACCTTCTTGGCCTTGCCGTCTTTGATGACGTAAACGCTCCCCGACCCTGTCCCGCTCTGACCCAGTAGTCCCGAGGAAGGGATGGTCACGCTGTTTGGCGATGCCTGCTGGAGGATCACGGTGATCCGACCATACATTCCCTGGCTGAGCTTGCCATCGGGGTTGGGGAGATCGATCTCGGTCCTCATATTCCGGCTCGATGGATCTTCACTGTGCGAGAACCGCGAGACAGTCCCGGTGAATTTTCGCCCCGGGAGAGCGACGATCTGAAGCACGGCCTTGTCTCCCTGATCGACGAAGGGAACATCCACATCGGGGATCGGCAAGACGACGCGCATCTTGTCGGTCACGGCCACGGCCAGGACCGGGATCGTCCCTCCTTCGGAGGCCGAGCGAATAAAATCGCCCCTGTGGAAGCTTCTGAGGGTGACGACACCGTCATACGGCGATCGGATCTGAGTGTAATCCTGCATGACCTTGGCTCTCCCAAGGTTCGCCTGCGCCACCTCGACGTTGGCCTCGGCCTCGATCAGATCGGCCATGGCCTCTTCGACCTTGGCGGCCTTGTTCATGACCTCGGCTTGAGCCGAAATCACCTCGGCTCGGGAGACCCCGACCTCGGCGACCGACACGTCGTAGCGGTCCTGCTGTTCGTCAGCCAACTTCTGGTCGACGGCCTTGCGGGCAACGAGACCAACGATCCGCTTCAACTGTTTGTCTTGAAGTTCCTGATTCGAGATCTTGGCGGCAACCAGGGTCTCGGCCTGCTTGACCAGGGCCTCGGCGGCTTCCTTGGAAGCCTGTGCGCTGCGGACCTTGGCATGGGCGACCTTGACCTTGGCCTTCGCCTGATCGAGCGAGGCCTGATTCTGATCGACCGCCTTGTCGACCTCCGGGTCCTCAATCACCGCCAGGAGTTGATCTCGCTTGACGCGGTCGCCAATATCGACGTTCTGAAGCTTGAGGTATCCCGAGACCTTAGCATAAAGCTCGGCATATTCGTAAGCGTGAACAGACCCGGCCTGCGTGGTCGAGCGTTCGACCCCTCCCGGCCGAGGATGCGTCATCTCGACGGGCATGGCTTGGTCGGACTTGCCATGCTCGCCTGTCTCCTTGGAGGCGGAGGAGTGCTCCGCCGCTTTTTGTGGTCCATGTTGCATAAAATAAAACGCGCCGGCCGATCCACCGATAGCCAGGAAGATCGCCCCGACGACCCAGCGACCGAATTTCCGACGGGGTGAAGTACGCGACGGAAGCGAACTGGTCATGATTGGTCGTGCTTCCACTGCGGAGGGATGGGTTGCGACCGAATTCATCGAACTGCTCATGATTCTGCCTCGCTTGAATTGGATGCGGGAAATCGATTGCTATCTGTTATGGAACAAAGGCCATTCAAGCACCAGGGGAGCTTTGAGCGGACCTGTGGCGTCGATCGGATGGGGGAAGGCTGAACTCAACATCAACAGCGGAGCTGGATGGTCAGACGAGTCGAACTGGACGCGAGGGTCCGATCAGCCAAGAGACTGATGCGACATGAGTCGGAGGAAGGATGGCGGGGCAAACAAGACGAGCGAAATTTGACGGAAGGATCGGAAACGTGGACACGTCGAACCAGGAGTGCAAGCCCGATCACTTCCTCGATGGGAACCGCGTCGAGTCGTGATCTTCCCTTCGGCCGGGCATCGGTAATTGCCGAACACTGGCTCCGGCCGAGGACGGGCAAACGATTAGCCGGGCGGCAGCCGATCAAGCAGCCGATCACGAAGAGACCGAGACAGATCAGTGCGAGTGCTCGATCTCTCATGATCAATGCGATAATCCTCGGAATGAGAGGATCATGAATCTATGGTTCAGGATATTGATCCAGGGATTCGTGGTCAACGTCTCAATCATAAGGTATGAAGGAAGGGATGGGTTACAAAAAATCAAGGATTGCCAGAAATCGTGCCGCCACGTATGATTCGTGATGACCGACGAATCTCGCGGGCTAAAATTTCCTTCGAAACGCTTCGCTATCGAATTCGGAGAGATTTGCATGCGGCCGAGGGCGTTCAAGGCTCTGATGCTTGCTTTATTATTTGCAGCGGCCTGCCCGCCGCCGCAAGTGATGAACGCGCTCATTGCCGATGGCCCCAGTCACCATTCGTCGGAAATCAAGAAGCCGCACCAGGCTCGTGGTCGGAATCGCATCGGCGCTCTCATCCAGACGGATCTCTGTCAGTCGCTTTCGCCCCTCGCTCGTGGCGAAAAACCCCTTCTCGGACGCTCTCGCTACTTCCTCCATCCGCCCGAATCAACTCTATCCCATCTCGGTTCCGGCCGGTTCGCTGCTCCCATCTTCGGTCTCCTCCGACTCCGCTGCTAGCGGATCAACTCCGATTCCAACCTCGATTGGGAAACCACGCCTTTTCTGCGTTATCGTAGCAGGGCCAGCGCTGCCGCGTCTTTATCTTATCCCCTAGCCGCCCCATCCCGGAGGTCCGAGGACCGATGAATGGACTGATCCGCGCGTCGCTGAACAATACATACGCCGTGACCGTCTTCTGCCTGACGATCGTGCTCATCGGCGGGCTCAGCCTGTTCATGATTCCGGTCGACATCTTGCCGGTGTTCAAGAGTCCGGCCGTGCAAGTCTTGACCTTCTACGGCGGGATGCCGGCCGAAGGGATGGAGAAGGACATCACCAGCCGGATGGAACGCTGGGTCGGCCAGGCAAACGGATTGTCCCGGCAAGAATCACGCTCGATCGTCGGCGCCAGCATTGTCCGCGACTACTTCCAGGGGGATGTCGACCCCAACGGAGCATTGACGCAGGTCAATTCGCTGGCACTGGCTTCCGTTCCCAATCTCCCGCCGGGAACACTCCCGCCGGTCGTTTTGCCATTCGACCCGACCAGCTCCACGCCGATCGGCCTGGTCGCGTTGAATAGCGAGACCCAGAACGAATCGACGCTTTACGACGTCGGCCGCTACGAAGTTCGGAACATGATCATGGCCCAGCCCGGCGCGGTGGCACCGGTGGTCTATGGCGGAAAAATTCGCGCGGTCATGCTTTACATGAATCGCGACAAGATGCAGGCACGAGGACTCTCGCCGCTCGACGTCATGAGGGCGATGGACAACTACAACGTCTTCTTGCCCGCCGGTGACGCGAAGTTCGGCAATACCGACTTCGCCATCGACTCGAATTCCATGTACGACTTCGTCGAGAAGATGGACGACATCCCGCTCCGACCCGAGCACGGTAACGCCGCGTTCATGAGGGATGTCGCCAAGCCGATGGACGACGCCTTCATCCAGACGAACATCGTCCGGGTCGACGGCCGAAAGCAAGTCTACATCCCCGTCTTTCGTCAGCTCGGCTCAAGCACGCTCAAGGTCGTTGACACCATCAAATCGTCGCTGGACGATATGAAGGCCAAACTGAGCAAGCCGGGGATTGATCTCAAGCTCGTGATGGACCAGTCGGTCTACGTCCGTCAGTCGATCTCCAGCCTGGTCCAGGAGGGGGTTCTCGGCTCGGTGCTTTGCTCGCTGGTGATTCTCGTCTTTCTCGGCCAGCTCCGGATGACGGCGATCGCCATCATGACTCTGCCCCTCTCGGTCCTGGCGGCGGTGGTCTGCTTGCTGATGACCGGCAACACGATCAACGTGATGACCCTGTCGGGATTGTCGCTGGCCATCGGCCCGATGGTCGACAGCGCGATCATCTGTCTGGAGAACACTCACAGGCACCTGGGCGAAGGCGAGACTCCCGAAGAGGCCGCGTACAAAGGAGCGAGCGAGGTCGCGTTGCCCGAGCTGGTCTCGACGCTCTGCACGTTCTTGGTCCTGGCTCCCCTGGCACTGATGCCCGGTCTGGGCGCGTTCCTGTTCCGGCCGATGGCGCTCGCCGTTGCGTTCGCGATGATCGCCGCGTACATCCTGTCTCGAACCTTCGTCCCCTCTCGAAGTGCCTTGTGGCTCAAGCCCCATGTCCACGGCCACGAGGAAAAGAAAGGGGTGATTGGTCGGGCCTTCGAACGATGGGAAAGACTGATCGACCGGGGAATCGAATATTACGTCAAGGGTCTCGACGCGGTGATGAGCCGTCCCCGAACGACGATTGCCTTTGCCTTCACCTTGCTGGCCGTGACCCTGGTCTTGCTGATTCCGGTCATTCGCCGCGAATTCTTCCCCGAAGCCGACGCCGGTGCCTTCGAGATGGCGGTCCGAGCCCCGAGCGGAACGCGAATCGAGGTCACGAATGATCGGATCGACGAAGTCGAGAAATTCCTCCGCGAATTGATCCCCGAACACGACCTTGAGTTGATCGTGACCGAAATCGGCGTGACCGCCGACTGGTCGGCCGCCTATACCCAGAACGCCGGTCCGATGGATGCGATGGTCAAGATCCAGCTCACCGAACACCGCACCCATTCGGCCCAGGAATATGCCTCGAAAGTTCGCGAAGCCGTGAAGGAACAGCCGAGATTCCAGGATCTCGAATTCGCCTTCGATACTGGAGGTCTGATCCGAGGGGCCTTGAACGAAGGCAAATCGACCCCGATCAACGTCAGGGTTACCGCCAAGGATCTGACGAAACCTGCCCAGATCGCCGCGATGATCCAGGCCAAGGTGAAGCAGATCAATGGCGTGGTCGATGCCCGCATCCTCCAGCGACAAAACTATCCCGAGTTCGTTGTCAACGTCGACCGGACCAAGGCCGCCGACCTGGGAATGACCCAGGCGGACGTGATGCGGAACGTGGTGGCATCGCTCAATTCGTCGATCTCCTTCAACAAGAGAAACTTCTGGATCGACCCGGTCAGCCACAACCAGTATTTCGTCGGCGTGGCTTATCCCGAGAAGGACATCACCTCGCTCGACACGATGCTCGATATTCCGATCACCGGAGCTTTGAAGGCTGAACCGGTGCCGCTCAGAACTTTGGCCACCATCACCCGAACGACGGTCCCGACCGAGATCACGCATAACAACCTCCAACCCTCGATCGACCTGACGATGGGCGTGGAAGGGCGTGACCTGGGACACGTCGCCGATGACATCGCCAAGCTCCTTGATGAGTTCGGTCAGAAACTCCCCGATGGCAACTGGGCACC
>JAJYCH010000181.1:7614-8058 GCA_021778575.1 Planctomycetota bacterium | reverse complement strand
CACTGGGCCTGAGCCTGGTGGTCGCGACGGCGAACACGTTTTTCCGCGATTGCGGGCACCTGGTGTCGGTGTTTCTCCAGGCCTGGTACTTCGTGACACCGATCATTTACGGCCACGATAACCTGAGCCCGGCAACCCTGACGCGTTGCTGGTTTAACCCGGCGTTTCCGTTTATCCGGATGTTTCAGGTCATCATTCGCGATGGCCAGTGGCCGAGTCTCACCTTGTTCTTGGCGGCCACCGGCATCGCGACGGTGAGCCTGGGGATCGGTTATGTCACGTTCAAGACCCACGAAAACAAGCTGGTTTACCGGCTCTGATCCCCAAGCCGGATCGGCGGATTCGTCGGAACCCGCCGGACCGCTGGTGGAACTGCGCGACGTCTCGCTCCGGTTCGTGACTTATCACGACAAGCAATATTCGCTCAAGCGGTCGGCCCTCGAC
>JAJYCH010000181.1:0-7604 GCA_021778575.1 Planctomycetota bacterium | reverse complement strand
GATCCTCAAGCGGGAAGGGCCGCCGGTCTCCAACGAGTTCTGGGCGCTGCGCAACGTTAACCTCAAGATGTTCAAGGGGGAACGAGTCGGCATCGTCGGCTTCAATGGCGCGGGCAAGAGCACACTGCTCCGCCTCCTCGCCAGGATCTACTCGCCGACGACCGGACAGCTCGCCGTTCAGGGTTCCGTCGCCCCGCTGATCGAGATGGGAGCAGGATTCAATCCGGAACTATCGGGATATGACAATATTTTGCTCAACGGTGCCATGCTTGGCATCAAGCCGCGTGAGATGAAGAAGAAGGTCGAGGGGATCTACGAGTTCACTGGTCTGCGCGAGTTTGCGGACCTGCCGCTCAAATATTATTCCAGTGGCATGTACGCCCGGCTGGCGTTCGCGATCGCCACGGAAGTGGACCCCGAGATCCTCCTGATCGACGAATCGCTGGGCGCGGGAGACGTGGTTTTCGTCGACCGGGCCAAGGAACGGATCAATCAACTTCTCGAACGATCGAACCTGGTCGTGATCGTCTCGCACGATCTTGCCGCGCTCGACAAGATGTGCACCCGGGGGATCTGGATGCACCAGGGGGAAGTCCACGCCGACGGCACGATTACCGAGGCTCTCCATGGCTATCTGACCCATGCCCGGGCAATCGAGGCCCAGATGGCCGCCGAAGCCGCCGCGAAGGCTGCCGGATACGCCCAATCCGCCTGAGCCGCCCGGTTTCTGGTTCGCCCGATCGGTCGATTTCCAGGATGACTCGTCAAAACGAAACGGGAGATGACGTTGTGCTGATAGGAATCGACATGCTGGGCGTTCAGTCACTGGCGACCGGAGGTCGAGACGCAAGTCGCTTCGGGCGGCAGCTTGTCACGAACTTGCTGGCCAGCGACACCAACCATCGCTTCGTCTTGTATACCCACGAGGGATTTCCCACTGACCGGGTTCCACTCAGTCGAGCGGCTCAGCGGGTTTCGCTGGCCACGATTCCGGGGGGTTCCAATCGCCTGCGTACCACGATTCAACGAGTCATCGACCAGAATCCCGATGGTCTCGATTGGTTGCTGCTGCTTGATCCGTTCGAGTCCAACTACGGTGGAATTCCGCCCGAAGCTCCGTTGAGTTCCTTGAAGGTCGCCTCGATCGTGCTCGATCTCGACGCGTCCCAGGCAGACGACCGCCGCCTGACGCCACTCCGTCGCCACGATGCGATCCTGGCGGTCTCCGAGTCGACCGCGAGTGACTGCCGACGCCGGCTCGGCGTTGCGGCCGGTCAGGTTTCGACCATCGGCGTGGCGAGTGAACCCGTCAGCGCGGGGGACGGACCCGCGGAACCTCTGACGCGAGTCTCGGGCGAGGAACTTGGTCGGATCGGGATCACGGGGCCGTTCTTGTTCGCCAACCTGGTCGGCGGGTCGGATCGGTCAAACCTGAATGGGATCATCGCGTCCTATCATCGACTTCCGATCGATCATCGACGCCGCCATCAACTGGTGATCGCCGGACCCGTCCGCGATCCCTGGAGGGTGGTGGCCTACCTCCATGAACGAGGCTGCGCCGAGGGACTGGTTTTCATCGGCGAGGTCGAGGAATCGACTCTGCGGATGCTCTACCGCCGATCCGCGGTGTTTATCTCCCCTTCGATTGATGAAGGATGCGGCCTGACATTGGTGGAGGCCATGTCTTGCGGCTCGGCCATCGTCGCGGGACGCTCCGGTGCTCAGCCCGAGATCATTGGCGATGCTGGGTTACTTGCTGATCCCACTCAACCCGCTGAAATCGCCCAGCAAATCTCTCGGTTGCTGAACGAAGCCGAACTGGATTACACGCTTCGCGATCGTTCCGTTCATCGAGCCAAGCAATTTGGCTGGAATCCCGTGGTTCAGTCCGTTCTGAGCGCCCTTGAACCGGATGAACCCACGAGGGCGGGCTCTCGCCACCGATTCGACCGGGCGCACGTTGCTCGACCACGCATCGCGGTTTTCCCCGAACCAGTTCGTTCTTCAACGAAGGCGATCGAAGCGGACCGAGACATTCGTGAAGCCTGGATGAAGTCATACAACGTAGATCTGTACTTCGATCCCGAGGAATCCGTGCTGGCCGATGGGATTTCGACCGATTTTGGCGGATTTGTCGTCCGCCAGTTCGATCGGAATGACGCGATCCTGCGCTATCATGCGGTGATCTATCGAATCAATTCGCTCGACCAGATCGATCTCAGGCTCGCCCGTCTGAGAGTCCGGCCAGGGCTGGTCGTGTTGAGTGACGACTCGATCTTCACCAACCTCGACTTACAATCCACCGAGAAATCGGTGGCCGGCATCCTCGAACAACTTCGCCAGTTATTCGTAACGACGAGCCGGCTCGTCGTTGGATCGACCCGAGTTGTCGCACAGATCAGCGAGGCGTTGCCGGAATATCAGGGCCAGATCGCCGGGCTTCGGTCGGAACAACGTTTGGGTCCTGAGAATGATGCCGATTTCGTGATCGACGAAATTGAACGATGCGCGACCGAACTGGCACGGGGACCGGGACATCACTCGATTCGTTCCGGTCGAGCTCCTCGGGTCGTCCGGTCAACTCCTCACTCCGTCCGATCCTCGATCGGTGACGACGAGATGACTTCCAGGTCGAGGTGAACGAACATGAAACGAATCTTCGCTCGGTTCTGTCGGGGATGCTGGCGGATCACCGGTTCGTTCCGACGGCCGCTGGTCGCACGGTTCGATGCGCGGGTTTCGCGGCTCATATCCGACACGGTCAATGCCCGGATGATGCCGACCCTGGTCGAGGCACTGGCCGACTCGGGGAACCGGTTGGAACGAATCGAACGGAGTATCCAAAGCGCCGATCGTTCCGCGACGAACCTGGCCGAGGAAATCGACCTGGTCTTGAATGGGCTGAGTCGAGAGATTTTTCGCCTTCAGGCCCAGGTCGAATTGCTTCAGAGGCGGCTGGACAACGATGGCCGATCCGCCTCGAATGGCCTCTCGATCATCCACGAATCGGGTGAAGAGATGCCGTTGCCCAGAACGACCGCGACGGAACGCTCCCGGGTGGGTTGACTACCCGCCCGGGAAGATCCTCAAGATCAACGACGAAGGGCCGCCGTGCTTCGCATGAACTGGTCCGATCGGTTGGAATCCTCGACCGCGATCCTCCGGGATTCAAGCCGGAATGAAGGCATCGGAACCCAGCGCTGATCGACGCCCTCACCTCGGAATGAGCGTTCAAGGTAATCACCGAGCGCGGTGGTTATCGAGAACGCTCCTTCCACGTTGAGATGGAGCCCATCGGTGAATGACGGGTCGCGATAATCCGAGTGCCGCCAGTCGAGCACGTAGAGATTCGAGTGGTTGGCTTGAAGCTTCTTGATCCAGGCGTCATAAGCCTGTTCAAGCCCATTTTGCTCGTATTTCTCATGAACTCCGGGAGCGACCGGCATGATCAAGCAATAAACCGGGATTCTGTTGTCGAGCGCCAGCTTGAGAAACTTCTTCGCATAAAGATCATTGACCGGGTCGGGCGCCCAGGGTTTCTCGGTGCGGTTTCCCCATTTTGACGCATCAATGGGAGAGCCTGTCGGGTTCTTCGTGATGGCCAGAGCGCCCCGGTTCATTCCCTTATTCCGGGAAGCCATTTCGAGCCAGGCCGGCATGACTGAGGTCTCACCTCGGAGCGCCGTCATCAGGTTGTCGCGGATCTCGTTGCGTTCTCGATACGATGGCAGCGCGAGGGCGAGAGCCATCGCGGCAAACGCATTGGCATCTTTCGCGTGCCAGGCGAGTTCGAGAGAATCCGCCAGTCCGGCGACCTCGGACCACATTCGCTTGTTATGGTCGATTCCATCGCGATTCAGGTGCGGCTCAAAATCGACGACGATCGAGGTCGGAATAACCCCGGAGTTCAGGGCCTTTCGAAGCAAGAAATACGACGACGGTGCCTGGCCTCCCTGGATCGCCAGGCAGTGCGAGGGTTGCCCCAGCTTGGCTTCGAGCAACAGCGGCGAAACGCCAAACTTGATCTGACTATCACCGAAGAAAAAGACACCGCCCGGAGGTAGCTGGCTCTCGGCCACACGCGCGCTGCTTTTCCAGTCGTCCGCCTCGATCCTTGAGAATTTCAGGTCATTGCGGGCGATGTAAGCCTCGAAAACGGCGACGAGCACGAGCATCCCGAGGAAACCCCGAGGGACACGATTCGCCGCCGGTTGGTACGAGAACATCATCATGCATTCCTTCGATGAGTTCCGGTCGGGATCAGTCACGCGTTCGACTGGTGGAGTGGATTCCGCGACGGATGCCGGACGACATCATCCGGAACTTATGAGCCGGGTGTCCCAGGGCGCCGTTCACCTTGCGGAGCAACCGCTTGGCCTCGATCAAAGGCGCGACTTTCGCTCGAAGAACATCGTGACGCTCGCTCATTTCGGCCAGCGACCGCCTCGTATCATCGAGCGCCCGCAGGGTATCGTCGAGCGAGAGTTCGACCTCCGTGCGAATCATTTCCGAACGTGCGAGATCTCGCTCAAGGGTGGCGATCCGTTGTTCGAGTTCCTTGATCAAGCTCGGATGTTCCGAGGCCGAACCGGTCGAATGAGTGGTTGATTCTTCCCGGATCTGGCGGTACCGCTCGGTCTCGGCTTCAAGCTCGGCGCAGCGCCGGCGAGCCTCATTGAGATGCTGGATCGCGCTGTGATGCCCGATGCGTTCGCAAGCCGTCTCGTAAAGCTCGAAATCGTCGATGACCAGGCTCACCGGCTCGTCGAGCAAGGCAATCAGATGACTTGCTTCGCTCGCGACGAAATAGTGATTGACACCATCAAACGTGGCATGAAGATAGTCTGAATTCAAGAGCTTCTCTTGATAAAGCTCACGAGCTCCTTCGACGACAACCACTTTTGGTCGCCAGCGGGCGAAGTCGGCGCCGGCGAGGACTTCGGGTTCGTGCCCCTCGACATCGATCTTGAGAAAGTCGATCGGCTCGTCGACGTAAGTCTCGCAAACCTGAGTCAAGGTCATGACCGGAACGGTCTTCTCGACGAAATTCCAACCGTCCTTGGCCTGCCATTTCTCACGCCAGTCGGCGTTGAATGTCGACAGACCGAGGGAGTCGGGAGCCTCGAAGAAGGTGAGCTCGCCCGGCTTGCTCGAGATCCCGACGTTGAGGTTAATGTCGCGTGGACGATCGGCGACAACGAGCTGAAACGCGGCTGTCCCGGGTTCGATGTTGATACCGCGCCAGCCCCGCGCGGAGAAGTTCTTCGTGACCGAATGGCCGACCGGGTGGGCCGCTCCAACGTCAAGAAAGAAGCCACTGTCCTGGTTCTTGAACGCCCGGTTGAGGATCACATCCTCGAAATTCTGAGCATAAGAGAGGAATTTCATCTCAGGGAATCCTCGTAAGAGAGATGGTAAGCAACTGGGAACCGGCGACCCCAATCAACGTCGGATTCGCCCGGGTCTGGTCAGGATCTGGTAAGTCTGTGAAGTATCCTCGAACGCGACTTCGGCCTGAGCTGTTTGATAGGGTGGCATCTGAACCCAACGCTCACCCATTGGTTGTCCGGCAAGATGATCGTGGAGATATTGTCCGACCGAGAGCGATGCGGCCAGCGCTCCATCGCGGTCCAGATGCAATGGGTCGTAAAAGACCGAGGCGTCGAACCGCGAGTGCCGGAGGTCGATCACCACGAGATTCGAGAACCGGGTCTCCAGTTTGCTGACCCACTGAACGTACGGCTGGTCGATTCCATTGACCTCATATTTTTGCTGCATTCCGGGAGAAACCGGCATGATGGCAAGATAAACAGGAATTTGAAACGCTTGCGCGAGCTTCAAGGTTTTCCTGGCGAAGGCGTTGTTCACAGGATGCGCCGACCAGGGGGTCTCCACCTTGTTTCCCCAGCGCGACAGGTCCGCCGTTCTGCCGATATGATCCTTGGCAAGTGCCGTCGCTCCACGATTCATCACCTTGTTGCGCCACGATCGCTCGATCCAATCGGCCATCTGCGGCGATTCGCCGTTGAGTGCGGCCTTGATATTCTCACGGATTTCAACGCGTTCACGCAACGATGGAATCATTCCCGCGCAAAGACGTGAGAGGAAACCGCCGGCATCTCCGGTCGTCCAGGCCAGGTCGAGATTGTCATTCAGACCGGTCAGCTCGGGCCACATCCGGTCGTTGTGCTCGGGACCGTCCTTCAGCAGGTGCGGTTCCCAGTCCACGACGATCGCGGAAGGTCGGGCTCCCGACTCCAGGGCCTTCCGGAGAAGAAAGTAGGTCGACGGAGCCTGCCCGCCCTGAACAGCCAGACATTCGACCGGTTGCCCCACCTTGGATTCGAGAACGAGCGGCAACAGACCGAACTTGACCTGGCTATCCCCCAGACAGAGGATTCCACGAAATTGCGACAGCGACCGCGCGGTCGCCGCCGAGGTCTTCCAGTCGTTCGCTTCGATCCGTGAGAACTTCAAGTCGTTGGAGGCGATAAAGAATTCCATGAGCACGACGAGTCCCATCATTCCGATGAGGCCGGCGGGAACCTTTCGAATTCGATCGTGTAAGGAAAGGCTCATCCGTGAAACCTCCGCCAGGCGTTCGCGTTCATGGCCCCGAGAAATCTGTTCATCGAACCCGTCGCGACTCGGCATCTTTTTCTTCGAGGTAGGTCGTCGATTGGCAGATGTCCTCGATCTTCAGATTAACCGGACCGGCTTGCCCAGCTTCGAGCGTGACCCACTGGTTGATCGTGTCCGACGGGACTGGATTTCCCAGAATCTTGCCGAGCGCCTCGCTCAATCGCACGGCTCCGTTCCGGTCCAGGTGGACGCCGTCCATGAATTCGTCGGCCTGGAATCCGGAATGACGAGCGTCGACCACCATCGTCTCGGGAAAGCGTGCCAGGACCTGTTCAACAAAGTGGGTATAGGACTCATTGAATCCGGATTCATCGGTTTTTGTCTGCACAATCGGATGGATTGGCGGCAAGACCCAGAAGACCGTGATCTGATGGGATCTGGCCAGTTTCAAAAAGCGGTCCAGATATCCAAGATTGATCGGATTTGGGTCCCATTTCGAATAAAGCATATTGGCCCAATAATCGACGTCGATCGGCGGCGCCACCGTTGAGTCACACATGAGTTGAGCCCCATCGTTTTGCCGCCAGTTTCGCTGGAAAATGGCGATCTGATGGCGACGCGAACTGCTCTCTCCCCGGACCGCGGCCATGATACTGGCCCGGATCTCGTGCCGTTCCTTGTAGGAAGTGAAAAGTTCGGCGAGCATGATCGAGAGGAAGAAATCGGGATCACGCATCGACCCGGCAAGATCGAAACACTCCCGGGCCGTCAATAATTCCGACCAGAGATGTTTGTTGACCGTCGCTGGATGCATCAGCATGTGTGGCGTCAAATCGAGGACGACGGCCGACGGTCTTGCCCCAGCCCGGAGTGCCCGATCGAGCATGAAATAGCTCGAACTGGTCTGTCCGGTGTGGAGGGCGAAATTGTAGACCTTCTTGCCTGATCGATCCTCGATAATGGACGGCATCAGGCTGAATTTGAGGAGGCTATCTCCGAAGATCAGGACGTTCCGACCAGCC
>JAJYCH010000180.1:2842-8068 GCA_021778575.1 Planctomycetota bacterium | reverse complement strand
CCGAGCCTGAGTGACATGGCCAACGGTTTCCGGACGAGGACCGTGGAGCAAGCTCCACGAAGCAGAGCGAGAGCAAGCTCTCGCACTCCAGATCACCAATCCGTCTGCCGCCCCCCCCCAGAAAATTTGGGTCCACCCACCTGCTTTTCTTCTTTTCTTCTCTGCGTTCTCCTGGCGTCCCTGGCGTCTTGGCGGTAAATTCTTCCTCTTCGATTCCAATATCCGGCAATCAGGTCCACCACCCTGAAATCCCTCACGAGCCTTTTTTTGAATCCACAGAGTTCGCGGGATCTCCTGTCATGCCCCAGCGCATCGTCCAGGTTGACGCCTTCACCGATCGTCCGTTCGCCGGGAACCCGGCGGCGGTTTGTATTCTGACCGACCCCAGGCCCGACTCCTGGATGCAGGCGCTTGCCTCCGAGCTGAACCTTTCCGAGACGGCGTTTCTGGTTCCGGAGCCCGGCGGTTTCCACCTCCGCTGGTTCACTCCGCTCGTCGAGGTCGAACTCTGCGGCCATGCCACGCTCGCCTCGGCCCATGTTCTCTGGGACGAGAATCACCTCGAACCATCGGCCCCGGCCATCTTCCGGACCCGAAGCGGTGAGCTTCGGGCGACCTTATCGGACGGCTGGATCGCGCTCGATTTTCCGGGCCGCCCGGTCGAGCGTTCGATTGACCCCGCGCCGTTTGCTCAGGCGCTCGGTGTCGCGGTGGTGAATGCCTGGATGAGCCGGACTGATGTTCTGGTCGAGGTTGAGTCGGCGGCGATCGTCCGCGACTTGCAGCCGGATTTCGGATTGCTCGGCGCGGTCCGTGCGCGGGGGATCATCGTCACGGCTCGGTCCGATTCGGCCGCGTTTGATTTCGTCTCGCGGTTCTTCGCGCCGTCGTGCGGAGTTGCCGAAGATCCGGTCACCGGCTCGGCGCACTGCACGCTCGGGCCGTACTGGGCCGACCGACTGGGCAAGTCCGAACTGGTCGGTTACCAGGCTTCAAGGCGAGGCGGAATTGTCCGGGTGGTCGTCGATCGAGACCGTATCCTCCTGCGCGGTCAAGCGGTCACGGTCCTCCGTGGCGAGCTGGCTGCGGACGCGGTTGGGGATTGATCGGGAGAAAATTCGACTCCGGGAATTCTCGCTTCTCGTTTTGCAGGCTGGAGCGAGTAGAATAAAATGATCTGGAACGTCGAACGATCCAGTCCGATCGGGCATCGTCATACCGAAGGTGGGATCATGAGCGACGCTGTCTTCACACGTATGTCCGACATCGAGTCCGAGTCCGTGCAGTGGCTCTGGGAAGGTCGGATTCCGTTCGGCAAGGTGACCCTGCTGGAAAGCGAGCCGGGAGTCGGCAAGTCGACGCTGACTCTCGAACTGGCTGCGCGAGTGAGCCGGGGCGCGCCGATGCCGTTGATGAAGACGCACGCCGAACCGGCCAACGTCGTTATCTTCAGTGGTGACGATGGTCTGGCCGACACCGTCCGCCCCCGGCTCGATCTTGCCGGCGCCGACCTGACCCGGATCTGGGCGGTCGATCGCGAGATCGATAAGGACGACGTGGCCAAGCTCAAGCCGGCTCTCATCATCATCGACCCCCTGCCCTGCTATATCTGCCTGGCCTGCGAGCGCAACCCGGTCGAGGTGATGCGCAAGCTCGGCGAACTGGGGCGGGCAACCGGCGCGGCGATCCTGGCCGCTCAATGCGTATCGGGCGACATGAAGGACGACTGGGCCCCCGAATTCTACGGAACGCCCCGGACCGTCCTCCAGCTCACCCCGATCGGCCACGGCGGTCGACGCCTCGGCCTGTCCAAGTCGAACCTCCGCCACATGCCCGAAGTTCACCCGCTGGTCTATTATTTCGACCACGAAGAACAACAGGCCCGGATCATCAACTGGACCGATGGAATCTGAACGAAAAAACAATGGTTCACGCGAGAACATGGTCGCGTGAACTTTTTAGGAATTATTGATTCGATCGAGTGAGTCCCTGTCGATCCGCCCGTCATGCAGCGCCGAACCGACCAGAACCCCGGCGAATCCCGCCCGGCGGAGCGTCTCGATCTGTGCCGCCGAGGTGATTCCGCCGCCGAGAAACCAGGCGGCGCGGCGGTCGCGAACCGTGCCGAGCGAGTCGTCCGGGCGTCCGATGCCGACCCGGGCGAGATCGAGCTCGATGATCCGCTCGATTCCCAGCTCGATGACCTGAGCGGCGATCTCGTCCACGCGATCGGTTCCCCAATTCGTCCGGCAGTCGACCAGCGGTCGGCCGTTTTTCAGGTCGAGACTGAAGACCACCCGGTCCGGTCTCGCCTGGTCGAGAATCGCTTGGAGCGATCGGGGTCCATTGATGGTTTCAAGCCCGACGATCACCTGGGCCACCCCGGACTCGATCAGTCGCGGGACGTCGTGAGGCTCCCGGACGCCCGAATCGACCCAGAGGTTCAACCCGAGGTCGGCCAAGGTCCGATACAATCGCAGGTTCGGCGCGGCTTCGCCCAGGATGGCGTCGAGATCGGCCAGATAGAGATCGGGAAGGTTCCAGGCGGCTTGACCGGCCTTCGCCAGCTCGACGGGATCGGTCCCGGGATGCACCTGGCTCCGGATCGGCCCATAATGGGCCCGGTCGCCCGCGATGGCGTGGACGGCCTGGCCCTGACGGATATCGAGGACGGGGATGACTCGGATCAACGGTCGGGACTCTCGGGGAGATCGGCGGCCGGTCACGGTCCTGGTCTATGAATTCGTCACCGGCGGCGGCTTGATCGGCCAGGAACTTCCAAGCTCCTGGGCAGCCGAAGGGGCCGCGATGCGTCAGGCAATCGCCCGAGACTTCGCCGCCGTGCCCGGGATCGAGGTCGTGATGCCGGTCGATTCCCGGCTCACGGCCGAGGACGAACCAGGAATCCACGTCCATCGGCTCGATCGCTCGGTCACCGGCGTGATCGAATCACTCGCGGCAGCGTCTGATTATAGCCTCTTGATCGCTCCCGAGACGGATGGGATTCTCGAACAACTGACCGAGCGAGTTGAACAAGCCGGCGGCCGGTCGATCGGATCGAGGCCTCGGGCCATCGGCTTGACCGGAGACAAGGCCCGGCTGGCCCACCATTTCTATGGCGCTGGGATTAGATCGCCGCAGACTTATGTTATCGAACCTTCCCATAAGACTCTCCCAGGGGACTGGGAGGGTCCGAGCCTGGTCAAGCCTCGCGACGGCGCGGGCTCGGTCGAGACCCGGGTTGTCCATGACCGTCGGCGTCCCGACTGGCTGACTCGCCGGGCTCAGGCGATCGTCCAGCCTTACTTGCCCGGTGAGCCGATGAGTGCGAGTTTCCTGGTCGATGTTTCGGGCGGCCTGACCTTGCTCGGTGTCGGTCGTCAGGACATCAATGTTGACCGTGACGGGCGGATCTCGTATCGAGGAGGGATAATCCTGTCGAGCCTTCACGAGGCCCCCGAAGTCGTCATCAAGGCGCTGAGTAGCGTGAACGAATACCTCGGTTCGCGGCGACTTCGCGGCTTCGTCGGCGTCGATTATCTGGCCGATCCCGCGAGCGGCGTCACGGTCCTCGAAATCAATCCCCGGCCGACGACCTCTTACGTCGGGCTGGCGAAACGGCTCGGCTCGGGTACGATCGCCGGGGCCTGGCTCGACTCGATGGAGGGTCCACTCGCCGCGACCGATTGGCCAGGGCGAATCCGAGCGGCTCGGTCCGGCCTTGATGTCTGTTTCGACGCGTCTGGACTGACTTGACCTGAGGAATCCCCCCGATGACAACCACTTCCCCAACCTGGCTGGCCCTTGATGTCGGCGGCGCGAATTTGAAGGCGTCGCATTCGTCGGGCAAGGCTCGCTCGGTCCCGTTCGAGCTCTGGAAGCGGCCCGACGAGCTGGCGCTGGTGACCGCGCAACTGATCCACACATTACCGCCCGCCGATCGAATCGCCTTGACGATGACCGCCGAACTCTGCGACTGTTACGCGACCAAGACCGTGGGCGTTCACGCCGTGATCGACGCGGTCGTCGAAGCCGTGGCGGGGCTCCCGGTCTCGATCTGGGGGACCGACGGCCGGTTCCATCCGGTGACCGAGGTCCAGGCCAACCCCTTGATCGCCGCCGCGTCGAACTGGCTGGCGCTGGCTACTGTGGTCGCCCGGCTCATCCCTGATGGGCCGGGAATTTTGATCGACATCGGATCAACAACGTCCGACCTGATCGGTCTGGCCGATGGTCAGGTCCGGGGTCAAGGGCGGACCGATACCGAGCGGCTTCAGACCGGCGAGCTCGTCTATCTCGGGGTGCGCCGGACCCCGCTTTGTGCCTTGACCACCGAGCTACCGTTCCGAGGCCGACCGACTGGCTTGATGGCCGAATTCTTCGCCTCGACCCTGGACATCTATCTGACGCTCGGCGAGATCGCCTCCGATCCCAAGGACCTCTCGACCGCCGACGGTCGCCCCTCGACCGCCGACGCCGCCGTCGACCGGCTTGCCCGGATGGTGGGTGCCGATCGCGACGGATTCACGTCCGAGGATTCGACCGCATTCGCCCAGGGGGCCGACGAGGTCGTCCTCGGTCGTCTCGAAACCGCGATCCGGAAAGTCTGCGCCGACCCGCCGCGTCACGCCGTCGTCGCCGGCTCGGGGGAGTTCCTGGCCCGCCGACTCGCCCGCCGGATCTTGCCGACAGGTGGGACGATTCTCTCGCTCGGAGAAGTCTGGGGTCCGCTCGGATCGAGCGCCGCCTGTGCTCATGCCCTGGTGGTCCTCGCCCAGGAAGCCGGAGACCTGGAGTGAGTCGCCGGGTCGTGGTCGTCAAGGTCGGAGGCAGCCTGCTCGACTGGCCCGAGCTTCCCCGCCGGCTCGGGGCGTTCCTTGAGGAACGAGGCGACGAAAACCTGGTCCTGGTGGTCGGCGGCGGAAGCTTCGCCGACGTCCTCCGCGACCTCGACCAACGGTTCGCGATCGGTGAAGACCCGGCTCACGCCCTGGCGCTCCGGGTGCTCGACCTGACGGCCCATCTGCTTGAAAAGCTAGTGCCCGGAACGCGAGTGGTTGACCGGCCGGACTGCCTGAACCCGATCTGGTCCGATCGACAGGTTCCGATCCTTGCCCCCCGACAGTTCCTCGACGACGACGACCGATCGCCCGACCCGCTGCCGCACACCTGGAGCACGACCACCGACGCGATCGCCGCCCGGCTCGCCGTCCGGATCAAGGCCGA
>JAJYCH010000180.1:0-2832 GCA_021778575.1 Planctomycetota bacterium | reverse complement strand
CCTGAGTTTCCCCGGGCGGCGATCGGGATTCCGCTGGTGGTTTATCGGAACTTCCGGGAATCAAGTCATCCTGTTCTCATCGAAACAGATCCTCCTGCGTCTTGATCCGTCCCGCCTTGACTTGTTCCAGGAATGGTTCGACGGGTCGGAGGATGGTGGTGGAGCTTTCTCCGGGTTGTCGCTCGGGGTGCGGGATTTCTCGGGTGCTGGTTCGGATCAGGACCGCCCCATCGAGCCAGGGCAGGCGGCTGAGGTTGGCGGCGTAATCCGTCAGTCGTCCCGAGCGGAGGAGGAAGAACTCAACGTCGGAGGCATAGAAGACCGAGAGTGCCAGCCCTCGGTTTCGGAGCCAGTCGCCGAGCGCTGGGAGGGTTCTGGAACCGGCGAAATCCCCCACCAGCGGGATGATCCGGTCGGTGGTCTGAAGTGTCCGGACCGTCTGATACCACGATTCGCGGGCCAGAAAGTGAGCGGGAGAATCTTGCCGGTCGCGAGCCTGGATCAACCGGCCGAACGTCGGATAGATCGGCAAGGCCAGGAACCGGGCGTTGAGTCCGGGACCAGCCAGCTTGCGCTCGATCAGGGCGAGGTCGGCCCACTCCGAATCGGCGACGAGCCCGAGCGGTCGCAGGAGCCCCGCCACTCGCTCGATCGTGGCGTCGAGCCGATCGCGGTCGAGCGGGACATCCTCGAACGCCGCGACGAGCTCCTCGGCGGAAGGGTTGGCGGACAAGGTCCGAGGGGTCCGCGCGAGCAGTCCCGATAGATAGGCCGAGCGGTCCGGGCCGAGCGCGAACAAGGCTTTGTGCAACAGGTGGAGCAAGCCGTTCCGGCGACGGAAGTCGACGACGAACGCCAGTCGAGGCCGAGCCTGCGCGAGGTAGGTAAAATTCTGGTCGGGGCCGACGCCAAGGTAGACGCCATCGGACGGTGCTCGGTCCGCCAGCTCCGAGGCGACCCGGGCGAAGGAGTCTTCGTTGGTGAGGAAGTTATCGGCCGGCTTGCCGGCGTCGGGCTCGGAGAGCGCCGCGATGATCCGGGCCATCGTTTGATCGCGGGCCGGGAACGTGATATCCATCAAGTATTCGGGGATCATACTTTCAGAATAGCCCGAGCCATCAAGCCGACTCAATCCCTTTGGCGTGACGATCGGCTCAACAGGTCGTTCAGGAGGTTCGATTGAGTGATCACCCAGCCTACTCCGCGGATTACCGAACGGGTCGTGACAGGTTCCGGACCGCGTCACGGGCGCGAGGCTTTCGGTTGCAGACAATCACGATCGACGAGCGGGCCGACCTGACCATCGACGTCGCCTTCGCGGGTGCGGAACGCCCCGATCGTCTGGTGATCGTCTCCAGTGGCCTGCATGGCGTCGAAGGATTTCTCGGCTCGGCGGTTCAAAACTCGCTGCTCGAAGACCCGGCCGAAGCGTGGCCTCTGCCGGACGACGCGGGATTGATCCTGATCCACGCGCTGAATCCATGGGGATATGCGAACCTCCGACGATTTGACGAGGCCAACGTCGACCTCAACCGCAACTTCCTGCTCGAAGGCCAGGCCTACTCGGGAACGCCGGAGATCTATCGGGAACTTGATGGTCTGTTGAATCCGCCGGGTCCGCCACGGCTGCTCGACCTGATGGCCATCGAGTCGATCCCGGCGCTCTGGCGGCATGGCGAGCGGGCCCTCCGTCGAGCGATCGCGCGGGGCCAATACGACTTCCCTCGGGGCTTGTTCTACGGCGGTGCCGAGCCGTCGCGGGTTCACCGGGTTTTGCTCGACGCGTATCCGCGCTGGATTGGCGGCGCGACTCAGATCCTCCAACTGGATATCCACACCGGCCTGGGTGGCTGGGGCGAACTGGTGTTACTTCTCGAAGACACCGTGAGCGCCGAGCGAGCCCGCTGGCTGGCCGATCAATTTGCCGGAATCAAGGTCGAGTGGTCGGGTGAGGGGATCGCTTATCCGACCCGAGGCGGGCTGGGAACCTGGTGCCAGGCGACCTTCTCCGATCGCGCGTTTGACTATTGCTGCGCGGAGTTCGGCACGTATTCCGGGCGGACGAACCTGTCGGCGTTACGAGCCGAGAACCAGGCGTTTCACTGGGGTCCGAGCGAATCGCGATCCACTGTCCGAGCACGACGGCGGCTGGTGGAAGCCTTTGCGCCAGCCGATCGAAGCTGGCGAGCGGAGACTCTCGAACGGGGTCGGGACGCGGTTCGCCGGTCGTTCGCGATCGTGCTTCAACGTGGTGGGATCGGTTGATATCAAGGATTGCGGACGGCTGAAGTGAACGCTGGCGATAAGTCGGCACAATCACCAATCTGGGGACGTTGCTGGGTGAGTTGGCGAGGATCGAGCCCGCGCAGGTTGACCAATCGGACGATCCGGACAACAACTGTGGATAAACGCGGCCATCTGTGGCGAGCTTATCTTGCCAAACTTGATATAATTGGTTAATAACTCTTAAGCTGGCTCGGTATTGAGAAGCGCCGAGGTCTGGCGATTACTCATTTTGGTCGGGAGTGAAGATCCAATGGCGGTGAAGAAGACGGCCAAGAAGAAGGAATCGTCGGCGGCGCCGACGAAGGCTCAGGCGAAGGAGACTGCCCCGAAGAAGGCCCCGAAGAAGGCTGCCGCCGCGAAGGCCCCGGCCGCCGAAGCGATTCCGACTCCGGTCGAAACGCCGACTCCCACCCCCGCACCCGCCGCGAAGAAAGCCGCTCCCAAGAAGGCCGCCGCCCAGAAGGCTGCTCCGAAGAAGGCCGCCCCGGCGCCGGTCAAGATCAGCGCCAGCCAGACCGAGCTTCTCAAGAAGATCGGCGAGTCGGG
>JAJYCH010000179.1 GCA_021778575.1 Planctomycetota bacterium | reverse complement strand
ATCGCCCCATGACGGTTCGCCGAACCGGACGAGGCATTCCGGCCGCTCATCCTGCCAGAACTCATAACGAAACGCGACGGGAACCACTCGAACCCGTCCCGTCCGACGGACCAGGGCGCGGATACCCGGCTGGAACGTGAGAGGTCGGAGGTCATTGGTCTCGATCTTTCCTTGAGGGAAGACCCAGACTCCCGCTCGGGGCCGCTGAAGCAGTCGGGCGGCGTATTCGAGCGAGGCCCGAACCGAGAAGGGGTCGGTCCGATCGACCGAGAACGCGCCGATTCGGCGGAAGAAGCCGAATCGCTGGAGGTTAAAGTGCTCCATCATCCCGTAGCCGTCGAGCGGAATCGTCTCGTTCAGCAAGTGAACCAGAAACAAATCCCACCAGCAGGAATGATTCGCCAGAAACAAGGTCCCCGAGGGGTCGCGATCGATCTCGGCCCGAAGTTGGTCGACCCCCTGGGCCAGAATCTGGTGAAAGCCGCCGCGCATCTTGGACCGGATCATCAGATCGACCGCGAGGCGAGGCCATCCTTGCTTGAAGGCCTCGATCATCCGCGGCTTCGGATTGGGTTTCCGGGCGTGAGTGGTCAATCGACTCATCGGGGACGGACGACCGTGGTCGAGGGAACCGGCGGGTAGTACGACTTCTCGTTGGGATAATAGAGGCTGGAGAACGGAGCGAAGGTCACGCTGGCTCGCTGGCCGGGAGGCGCGGGCGCGTAGTTGGGCCGGGCGACGAAGTACGGATTTCGCTCGCGCCAGGGCCGACGCTTGCGGATCAGCCAGGTTTCCCGCTCGACGGTGCTGTTCGGGCTGATCGTGACCCGCTTTGCTCCTTGAACCTGGATCTGTGCGTGTCCGACGGACAAATCGAGGCAACCGATCCCGATGATCGCGAGAGCCAGAGAGCGCCAGGACTGCATGATGGAGATCCTCCGCTGGTCGGCGGGCGTCAATCAAGGTCAACCACGAGACCACGCGGTTCAGAAATCATGAGATCCTGATCCGCGTGGTCTCGATTCCTCAACGATTATGCAGCGTGGATCGTCACGAGGTCGGCGTGGGGCTCTTGAATGTAAATTCGTCACCGTCCCAGTCGATTTCCACCTCGCCGCCGTTGACGATCGATCCATCAAGCAAAGCGGATGCCAATGGATTACTCAGGCGTTGCTGGATGATCCGCTTGAGCGGTCGGGCTCCGTAGGTCGGGTCGAACCCTTCTTCCGCAAGCTCGACCTTGGCGGCTTCGGAGACCTTGACGGTCAGACCGGCCTCGGTCAGTTGCCCTTGAAGTCGCTTGAGCTGGATCTCGACGATCTTCGTCAGGTTGACCATGGTCAGCGGTCGGAAGATGATCGTGTCATCGATCCGGTTGAGGAATTCGGGCAAGAATTCCTTCTTGAGGACATCGGCGACGGCGGACCGCATCCGGCTCTCGTCGCCCGACTCGGCCAGCGCGGCGATCTGGTGGCTGCCGAGGTTCGAGGTCATGATGATCACGGTGTTGCGGAAGTCAACGGTTCGCCCCTGTCCGTCCGTCAGCCGACCATCGTCAAGCACCTGAAGCAGGACGTTGAAGACGTCGCGGTGAGCTTTCTCGATCTCATCGAGCAGGACGACCGAATAGGGGCGGCGGCGGATGGCTTCGGTCAACCGGCCCCCTTCCTCGTAGCCGACGTAACCCGGAGGAGCCCCGATCAGCCGGGCGACGTTGTGCCGCTCGCCGAACTCGCTCATGTCGAGCCGGACGAGCGCAGTGTCACTATCGAAGAGGAACTCGGCGAGGGCCTTGGCCAGCTCGGTCTTGCCGACACCGGTCGGGCCGAGGAACAAGAACGAGCCGATCGGCCGGTTCGGGTCTTGCAAACCGGCTCGGGAGCGTCGGACGGCGTTGGCCACGGCGGTCACCGCGGCGTCCTGGCCGACCATCCGGAGATGGATCTGATCTTCGAGCTTGACCAGTTTCTCGCGCTCGGTCGTGAGCATCTTGGCGACCGGGATACCGGTCCACTGGCTGACGACCTCGGCGATCTCCTCGGGGTCGACCTCTTTTTTCAGGAGCCGACGTCCCCCTTCCCTGGGCTGCGAGTCGCCCAGGGCCTCGACCTGCGCGATCTGGGTTTCGAGCCGCTTGCGCTCGGCATCTCGATCGGCGAGGGCCTGGTATTCTTCCTCTCGTGGAACCTCGCCGCGCATCTGCTTTTGCTGGATGTTGTCCATCTGGAGCTTGAACGAGGTCTTGATTGCTTCGAGATCCTCGCGGAGCGTCGAGACGTTCCGCTGGCCGAGTTTTTCGATCTCCCACTGTCCCCGGAGATCTTGCAGCTCTTTCTCGATCTTGTGGATCTCGTCCTCGACCTCGGCGAGCCGGTCGAGCGCGTGCTCCTCGGTCTCGTTCTTGAGCATCCGCTGGGCCAGTTGCAGTTGCAGGAGCCGGCGCTGAAGGACGTCGATCTCGGTCGGAACGGATTGCAATTCCATGGCCAGCCGGCTCGACGCCTCGTCGATCAGGTCGATCGCCTTGTCGGGCAGAAACCGATCGGTGATGTAGCGCGAGGCCAGCTTGGCGGCGGCAACCAGCGCCGAATCGCGGATCTTGACCTTGTGGTGGACCTCGTAGCGCTCTTTCAGACCTCGAAGGATCGCAACGGTGTCCTCGACGGTTGGCTCGCCGACGAAGACCGGTTGGAATCGGCGTTCGAGCGCGGGGTCTTTCTCGATATTCTCGCGGAACTCATCAAGAGTCGTCGCGCCGATGCAACGGAGTTCGCCGCGAGCGAGCGCGGGCTTGAGCAGGTTGGCGGCATCCATTGACCCTTCGGCCTTGCCTGCGCCGACGACCAGATGAAGCTCGTCGATAAAGAGAATGATCCGCCCCTCGGCGGCGGTGACTTCTTTGAGAACCGCCTTGAGTCGTTCCTCGAACTCGCCGCGAAACTTGGTCCCGGCGACGAGCGCTCCCATGTCGAGCGCCATGACCTTGCGGTTCTGGAGGCTCTCGGGAACGTCGCCGGAAACAATCCGCTGGGCCAGCCCTTCGACGATGGCCGTCTTGCCGACGCCCGGCTCACCGATCAACACCGGGTTATTTTTCGATCGACGCGAGAGCACCTGGACAACCCGGCGGATCTCGGCATCGCGGCCGATGACCGGGTCCATCTTGCCCGAACGCGCGGCCTCGACCAGGTCTCGGCCGTATTTTTCGAGAGCCTGATACTTGTCCTCGGCGTTCTGGTCTTCCACGCGATGTGACCCTCGGATTTTCTTGAGCGCTTGAAGGACGTCGGCTTCCTTCACCCCGATGGCGTCCAGCAGCGCCTGCGCCTTGGTCCCTTTGACCTTGAGCAGGCCGAGCAGGAGATGTTCGACCGAAACATATTGATCCTTGAGCCGGTCGGCCTCGGTCTGTGCTTGCTCAAGGACTCGCTGAAGATCGGAGCCGATCGAAGTTTCGCCGCCGGTGACTTTTGGTAACGAATTGAGCCCTTCCTCGGCCGCCTTGAGCAGGCGGGCGGGCTCGACTCCCAACTGATTGAGCATCGAGCGGACCACGGTCTGGTCGGGGTCGAGAAGCGCCACGAGCAAGTGCATCGGCTCGATCCGCTGATGCCCTCGATCGCGGGCCAGGTCCTGCGACTTCTGGACGGCTTCCTGGCTTCGGTGGGTCAGTTTATCAAAGCGAAATGCCATGGCTCGATCCCTCCCAGAGGATCAAGGAAGTTTTTGCGTGTTTGAGAACGAGAATGGCGATATTACGCAATTTCAAACGCAGACGTTCGATCCATTTTCGCGTGAATCAAACGGGTTCGTCAAAGTCGATGAGTAATCGCTGATCCGGCTGAGTAGGCCAGCGATGCTCAAAGCAGCGCTCGACGACCGACGCCCAGACGTCGAGGGGTTCACCCGGATCATTGGCATCGAACCAACCCGAGCCCGGAATTCCCGACCCTTTGCGAACGACCAGCGCCGGAAGATCAGGGAGACCCCACTTCCGACACCGAGCCGAGAGTGGATTCAAGAGTTGTTTATGCACGGCTCGTGCCGTCAAAGGAGGACCCACGCGACCGGCCAGTTCCGAATAAGATAACGTCCGGCGCATCCGGATCGCTTCGAGGAAAATGGGCCAGGCGCGATGAAGAAGGTCAGCGAACTTTGTCATCGAGGGAACTTCAAACCGGAGGACCGGCCAGTATGGCTTCGAGACAGGTCACGATCTCAGGCCGAGGACGCGTCCAGAGCCAGGAAACATCGATCGAGAATCCGGGAAATGCCGTCCAGCGATAAGGACCGGACGCAATTCGATGAATCTCGGAGCCGCTGTCGGTCCGCCGATGAAGAATCAAGGCGTGATCTCGTTCATCGACGAACAAGACTTCGATGACTCCGACCTGTCGATAACGTTCCGCTTTCTTGATTTTCTTGATCAAGTCGTGCGATCGCGTGGACCTCGAAAGAACCTTGACGACAGACAGGCTGGGCCTCCCAGAAGATGACCCAGGCGACGTCGCGCCGTGAAACCTTCGAGAAGAAACGAGAGAAAGAACAGATCAAATTGATGCTGGAGTCTGGCCGATGATGGCAGGTAAACAATCCCATCAATGAATTCACAGATTCGATTTTCCGGCGCTCGTCTTCGGTCGCTTTCGATCGACTGATCGGCAATCCTCACCAGGCAATCACCGACCAGTGACGTCCGATCGTACCAATCCATCCAGGGGTTGGAGAGGGCTTCGGGTTCTGTCGGCTGATCGGCGATTTCGCGAGAATCGGGTGCCATCGGGTCACCTCGGCTCGGCCTGGATCAGAAGAACGGCTCGGCGGGCCATTCGGCGAAATCACGAGCGGACTGGAATTCCTTGAACCAGAACGGCACGCTGCCGACGGTGGTCATATTATTGGTGACGTAGGGTTCCCACCAGCCGTCGGACGGACGGAGCAGGTCGCCAAAGTCGCCACGGGCCTTGGGTTTCTGGATGATCAAGGCGCTCAGGTCGGGCAAACCTTTTTCGAGGCAGGCGGCCTGGAGCGGCTTGAGGAGTTTGGCGGCCACGGTTCGGGGAGTTTCTTTCACGCCCACTTCTTTACACCGGACGCAGAGGTCATCGTAGGTGACCCAGACGACCGGTCGGCGTTCCTTGGCGGCCTGGGACAGGTCTCGGGCGAGCTGGACCATGATCGGGTAGATCGTCCTCGCGTTCTCGAGCGACATCGTTAAGCATCCTCACTGAGGGGGGCTGACACTCGTCGGCCGACCAGACCGTTCGCACTGTCGAACTGTTCCGTGGTTCGCCTTTGAGGATTGGCAGACGTGGCAAGAGGGCGGAACCTGGCGAGAGGTCCGCCCTCCTGAATTTTGATCCGACGATTGACTATTTTTTCTCTTCGAATTCGACGTCGATCACGTCGTCGGCCTTGGCTCCGCCGTTGTTCGAGGCCCGGCCGCCGGTGGAACCGGCACCCGCCGCCGCGCCGGCCATGGGATCTCCCGACGGAGCGGAGTTCGAGGCGTAGATGTGTTCGGCCATCGCCTGGCTGGCCCGCCGGAGGTTATCGACGGCCGTCGTGAGAGCGGCGAGGTCGTCCCCCTTCTTGGCCTCGTTCACCGCGGCGATCGCCGTATGGACGGCTTCCTTGTCGCTGTCGGACAGTTTGTCCTTGTGTTCTTCGAGGGTCTTTTCCAGTTGATAGACGGTCTGCTCGGCGGTATTCCGGGCCTCGGCGAGTTCGCGCTTCTTCTTGTCCTCGGCGGCATGGGCCTCGGCGTCGCGCTGCATCCGCTCGATCTCGTCCTTGGTCAGGCCGCCACCGGCTTCGATCCGGACGGAGTGTTCCTTGCCGGTCCCCTTGTCCTTGGCCGAGACGTTGAGGATACCGTTGGCGTCGAGGTTGAAGGTCACCTCGATCTGCGGCGTTCCCATCCGCGCCGGGGGGATGCCGGTGAGGTCGAAGTTCCCCAGCCGTCGGTTGTCGGCGGCCATGGGCCGTTCGCCCTGGTAGACGACGATGGTCACTGCGGTCTGGTTGTCCTCGGCGGTGGTGAAGGTCTCTTTCTTCTCGGTCGGGATGGTGGTGTTCCGCTCGACGAGCTTGGTGAACACGCCCCCCTTGGTTTCGAGGCCGAGCGAGAGCGGCGTGACGTCGAGGAGCAAGAGGTCCTTGACCTCGCCGGTGAGGACCGCCCCCTGAATGGCCGCGCCGATGGCGACAACCTCGTCGGGGTTGACGCCCTTGTGCGGTTCCTTGCCGAAGATCCCCTTGACGATCTCCTGGACCCGAGGCATCCGGGTCGATCCGCCGACCATCACGACCTCGTCGATCTCGGACGGCTTGAGCTTCGCGTCTTCAAGAGCCTTGAGGACCGGCCCACGGCAGCGTTCGAACAGGCTGTCGGTCAGCTTCTCGAACTGGCTCCGGCTGATCACCATCGTCAGGTGCAAGGGCACGGTATCCTTGACGGTGATGAACGGTAGGTTGATATCGGCCTGAGCCTGGAACGAGAGGTCTTTCTTGGCCTTCTCCGCCGCTTCCTTCAACCGTTGCAGGGCCATCTGGTCCTTCAGGAGGTCGACGCCCTGCTCTTTCTTGAATTCCGAGGCGATGTGGTGAATGAGCGCCTCGTCCCAGTCATCGCCACCGAGGTGGGTGTCGCCATTGGTGGAGAGAACCTCGAAGACACCATCGGCCACGTCGAGGACCGAGATGTCGAACGTGCCGCCGCCAAGGTCGAAGATGGCGACCTTCTCGTTTTTCTTCTTGTCGAGCCCGTAAGCCAGGGCACCGGCGGTTGGCTCGTTGATGATTCGAGCGACTTCCAGACCGGCGATCTGACCGGCGTCCTTGGTCGCCTGACGCTGGCTGTCGTTGAAATAGGCCGGGACGGTGATGACCGCCTTCCGGACCTTGTGGCCCAGGTAGCTTTCGGCGGCTTCCTTGAGCTTGCGGAGAATGAGCGCGGAGATCTCGGGAGGAGTATATTCCTTGCCGTTGACGGCCACCTTCACGTAGTCGGCCGATCCGCCGACCACCTCGTAAGGCACCATCTTTTCTTCCGACTTCACCTCGTCGTGCCGACGCCCCATGAACCGCTTGATCGAGTAAATCGTACCCCGAGGATTCGTCACGGCCTGGCGCTTCGCCGGGTCACCCACCAGGGTTTCACCCTTACTATTAAAAGCGACGACCGAAGGGGTCAGACGGCTCCCTTCCTGGTTGGCGATGACGGTGACGTCACCCCCTTCCATCACGGCGACCACGCTGTTGGTCGTCCCCAGGTCGATCCCGATGATCTTTTCACCTTCAGCCACGGCTGGTCTCCTTTCGGATGATCTTCAAGTCGAAGCCCCGAACCTGATCGCATTTCGGACGCCCACGCTCGGAACTTGGTGATTGCGGGGCATCAGGCGAAAACATTCGAGAGCTTCGTCGCATGCGTAAAAATGGAAGGTGCAAGGACCATGCCATCATCAAAAAATTAGGCTCTGAATCGTTCGTAAGTGCTTGGTCGGATGGGGTTTACGAAAACAGAATTTGAGCCCTCGGTTTGCCAGCCTCGGATTCAACTGCCATTTTGACATCGCAGCGAACGACCCGATCCGTCACGCTGTCAGACTGGCAGTTTCGCGAGGACTTCGCAATTTCCCGAGCCGGTAGCGGACCGGTTGATGAAATCAGCTTACCAGAATCTCTGCGTCAGTGAAACAGTCCTGATCCTGGAGCCGGCCGGGTTCGAGGGACTTGACAATCGGCCTCCGATCCATTATCGACTGACACCACCCCACTTTACGTCCCGCATCGCGGGATGATCGGGATCGCAGCCCGGCGTCGAGTCGACCCATGCCCCGCAAGCCACCTTCCGAACCGCCGGCACCGGCAACCACCAAGGCCAAGACCAAGGCCAAGACCGCCGGGTCGGCTGATTCCAAGAAACTCCCGTCGCTCGCGGCGTTACGCTCGGAAATCGATCGGATTGACAAGGAACTGGTCGATCTGCTCAACGAACGGTCCAACGTCGCCGTCCAGATCGGCCCGATCAAGCAGGATCAGGCGCTCGATATCTGGTCGTCGCC
>JAJYCH010000178.1 GCA_021778575.1 Planctomycetota bacterium | reverse complement strand
ACCGCCCGCAACCTTCTTCATGGCCGGAATCTGAGCCTTGCCACCCACCCGAGAGACCGAGATCCCGACGTCAACGGCCGGACGAACACCGGCGAAGAAGAGGTCGGGCTGAAGGTAAATCTGGCCGTCGGTGATCGAGATCACATTCGTGGGGATGTAGGCCGAGACCTCTCCTTCGAGCGTTTCGATCAGCGGCAGGGCCGTCATCGATCCACCCGAGGTGGTGGTTTTGATGAACTTGTGGCCCGGGTGATTCTTGACCTCGGCCTTCGCCTCGTGCAGGCCAGGCTCGCCAAGGAACACCTTCCCACCGACGCCCGAAGTCTCGTCGATCACGGAATCAGCGGGGGTTGAATCGGGGACGATCACATACTTGTTGGCCAGCTTGGCCGATCGTTCGAGCAGCCGCGAGTGAGCATAGAACACGTCGCCGGGATAGGCCTCGCGACCCGGCGGGCGGCGGAGCAGCAGCGACAGCTCGCGATAAGCCACGGCCTGCTTCGACAGGTCGTCGTAGACGCAGAGGGTCGCCGCGCCTTTGCCGTACATGAAGTACTCGGCCATCGCCGCGCCGGCGTAGGGGGCCAGGTACTGGAGCGGGGCCGGGTCGCTGGCACCGGCGGCGACGACGATCGTGTAATCCATCGCGCCGTGCTTTCGGAAGATCTCGACCAGGCTGGCCGTGGTCGATTCCTTCTGGCCGATGGCGACGTACACGCAGATGACGCCCGTCCCCTTCTGGTTGAGGATCGCGTCGACCGCGATCGCGGTCTTGCCGGTCTTCCGGTCGCCGATGATCAACTGACGCTGGCCCCGACCGATCGGCGTCATGGCGTCGATCGCCTTGATTCCGGTCTGCATCGGTTCGTCGACCGGCTGACGGCCCGAGATCCCCGGCGCGGGGGATTCGACGAGACGGGTCTCGCTGGTGACGATCGGACCCTTGTTGTCGATCGGCTCGCCGAGCGGATTCACGACCCGTCCGATCATCCCTTCGCCGACCGGCACGCGCAGCAACTCGCCGGTCGCGGTGACGGTCTCTCCTTCGTGAATCTGGGTGTATTCGCCCAGAATGATCACGCCGACGGAGGTCTCTTCCAGATTGAAGGCCAACCCTTTGACGCCGTTCGCGAACGTGACCATCTCGCCGGTCATCACGCCCGAGAGGCCGTGGACCCGCGCGATCCCGTCGCCGACTTCGAGCACCCGTCCCACGTCGGTCTTGGTGACCTGGGCCTGGAACTGCTCGATCTCACGCTGGATAACTGAAGTGATCTCGTCGGCTTTGAATTTCATGGGTCTTTCTTTCGATGAGTCGGCCGCGAATCCGCTCCAGGCGGGTGCGGACCGAGGCGTCGTAGACGTCGTCGCCAACCTGGACAACCAGGCCCCCGATCAGCGACGGGTCGACCTCCAGGGTGATCACGGGCGTGGCCTGGACCAGCGAGGTCAGGCGAATTTTGAGCGCTTCGAGCTCTGCGGAATCGAGCGGAACGGCCGAGCGGACCGTCACCGGCTTGCGGTTCTGGCGACGGTCGAGCACCGCCCGAGCCTGCCGGATGACCGACCCGATCAGGGCGAGCCGGCCATGGCGATTCAAGACCCGGAGAAACCGGACGACGGTCGGCAACGCCCGACCCTCGAACGTATTCACCAGAATCCGGTCCTTCTCGGCTTCCGAAACCGACGGCGAAGCCAGGATCGAGGCAAACTTCGGGTTCGGTCGGAGAACCTCGGCGTCGATCGCCTCGAGTTCTTCAACCACATCGTTGACCTCGGCCCCGGCGGCGTTGAGCAACGCCTCGGCGTAGTTCCGGGTCAGTTCGGGAGAGACATCGAGAACCGTCTCGGGAACGAAGGGTTCGGAAGTGGCGGCAGCACTCATGCTTTCGACCCTTCCCGGCCGTTCACCGGCAGTTCACCCATGGCCATCTCGACCAGTCGCTTGTGGTCGTCGGCACCCATCTCCTTCGAGAGGACCTTGCCGGCCACCGAGACCGCGAGATCCGCCGTGCTCGACCAGATTTCCATCAGAGCCTGATCCTTCGCGCCGGCGATCTCACGCTCGGCCCGCTGTCGCGACGCTTCCGCCTCGGCCTGAGCTTTGGCGATGATCGACCCGGCGGCGAGCAGGGCTTCTTTCCGAGCCTCTTCGATCAGGTCGCGAACCTTGTCGGCCGCTTGCGCGAGCTGGCGGCGGTTCTCGGCCGCGATGGCCTCGGCTTCGTTCCTGGCCCGCTCCGAATCAAGCAGAACCTGCTCGAGATGGGTCTCTCGCTCTTGCAAGGCTTTGATCAAGGGCTTCCAGGCAAATTTACCCAGGATCAACATCAGTCCCACGAAAACGACCACGGTCCAGATCGCCAGCGGAGCCTCAGCCTTCGTGATGTCGGCCTTCTGAGGTACCGTCTGATGTTCTAACTCGGGCTTTTCAGCTACTTTATGGTCCAGGGCTTCGTTCCCGGCCTTGACCGGAGGTTCGTCGGCGGCGCACCGCGACCCGGGAAAAGCGAGGGTCAGGGGCAAAAGCCCGAGGACGAGAATCAATCGCCGGAGCATGGTGTTCAACCTCGCCATCCGAAAGACTCGGGAAGATCAGCCGGAGACGTCGAGGGCCGAGGGCGATTTCTGTTCGCCAGACCCGGCCCGTTTCGTCGCGACGGCCTCAACTGTACGAAATGATGAACCCGAGGAGGATCAAGGCGAAGAACGCCACACCTTCGATCAGAGCGGCCGAGATGATCATGGCCGTCTGGATGTTCGCGACGAGTTCGGGCTGACGGGCCATGCTCTCGACAGCCGAGGCCGACAGCCGGCCGATCCCGTAACCGGCACCGATGATCACGAGCCCGATACCAATCCCGTTGAACCGGGAAGGAGTACCAGCAGCGGGAGCCTGAGCAGAGGCCGTGGCGGAAGCGGCCAGGATCAGGCCGAGGACCAGGGCGGCGGACTTCACGAATTTCATCGGAACCTCGACTCCTAGAAGATGCGATCACGAACGAGGGGGAAAAAGTCAGACTGGCAACCTGAGCCGACCAGTTTGGCCGGGCAACGGCACGAAACCGTTGCCTCGATCATGAGACAAAACAAGAGTGGTGGGTGCCTCGACACGATGAGGCCGACCACCGATCCTGCCGATTCTCGACAGGACCACTCCCATTCTCAATAAGTTGTTGATCAGTGGTGTGGATGGGCCGCCGAGCCGATGAACAGCGCGGACAGGAAGACAAAAATATACGCCTGAAGGAACGCCACGAAGAGTTCCAGCAGACTGAGAGCAATCACTCCCGCAATGCTCGCGGGGGCAACAACATACCAGGCATTCCCGCTCACCGCGATAAGAAATGTCAGGATCACCGCCAGAACGATGTGTCCAGCCAACATGTTGGCAAACAACCGGACGCAAAGGACCAGGTGGCGGATGAACAACCCGCCGATCTCGATGAAGAACATCAGCGGCCAGAGGAAGAACTTCAAGGCCGGGTGAACGTCGAGCGTCGGGACCAGGTTCACCCAGAACCCGATCGGTCCCGAAGCCTTCATCCCGGCGAACAGGACCACCCCGAACGTCATCACCGCCAGAACCGCGGTGACGTTGATGCTTCCGGTTGCCGATGCCCCGCCGGGAATCATCCCCAGTAGATTGTTGAAGAGGACGAAGAAAAAGACGGTCCAGAGATAAGGAAGATACTTGTCGGCATCGCGACCGCCAATCGTGGGGCGAGCCACGCTGTCGCGGATAAACAGCACCAGAACCTCGAAGGCATTGAGGAACCGGCCCCGGGTGATCGGATGCTTGGCGATATGACGGGCCAGCGGAATCAAGATCGCGGCGACCAGGACGGCCGCGATCAACTCCATCAGCATGAAACGCGTAATCTGGAGATCATAGAACCCCAGCGGAATCTTGGGCAAATCCACGACGAGCCCATTGCGACCCCAGGGCAACTCCAGGTGACTGGAATCGACAACGTGGTCCACCACATGGTCAAGAGGGTTGCTATGAGATGCTTCCGAAGACATGTTGATGTTATTCTCACTGAATCAAATGATTTCGGGATGCACCGCAATTGGCTGGCGAATCATCGACGGTCAGGTCGGCTTCGAGGCATCTCGGGCGATTCGCAGGATATGGAGCATCCCGACCGAGAACCCGAGAACCATTCCCACCAGCAGTCCGATGGGGTTTGAACCGAATTGCCGATCGAGGAAATGACCAAACAAGGCCGGCACGGCGAATTCGAAACCAATCGTGCTGATCTTGGCTGACCACTCGATACCGACCGAGATCGGCGACCGAGAATCCTGATCGGCCATGAGCCATTCTCGATTCTTCGTTTTTCGAAGGTCCGATGAAGGTGTGGCTTCACCGGGCAGCAGCGAGAAAATGATCGACATCGGCGGCACGACCGCGAATCCCAGGTGAAAGACAGCATACCCGCACCTCGGATCATGTCAACAACCCACCTCGGGGAAATTCGAGAAATTTTTCACAATGTCAGTTTCGGTTCGGTTAAGTCACCTGGAGAAAACGGGTTGGGAAAAGCGGACCTGACGCGTCAAGTCTTCCGATTGAACGCTGCAAGTCGAGCCGCCGGTGCCAGAACTGGCCGAAAGTCCGAGAAAATGGAATTGACGATCTTATCGAGGTCTGGTAAGACTGGTTTCGCGGTGATTCCTTTCGGCTCCAAGCTGAATTGAGCTAGTGTGGGGACCAGGCATGTCGTCGCCCTCGTGCTCCCGAATCAATGATCAGTAAGCGGCTCTCCACCGTGATTCACGGGCTGGACGGCCGCTTTTTTTTTCGGATTCGCTCGCCTGATGGGTCGACGGCTCGCGTTCTAGAGCCGGTCCGCGGTTAAACCTCAGTCCGGGACGCAGGGAGCATCCCGGATCGGCCCACTCACGGATGAACCTCGCGTTCCTTGTCACGTCTCGGCCCGCGCAACGCGGCTCTGGGACGGAGACGGAGTGGCCCCGCATGACCGTCGATTCGCTCAAGGACTGTAACAAGAAAGTTCTGGCGCGGATGGCTAAGGATCAGGGAATTGTCGGCTGGCATGCAATGCGTAAAGATCAATTGATCCGCGCACTGTCGCCCCAGCCGGCCACCTTGAAGAAAGACGCCAAGCCTTCGCCCGAGAAGACGATTGCCAACCCTCCCTCCAAGCGTCCGCAACCCGCGGCGGTGACTCCCAGAATTCTGCCGGTCGCTTCTCATCGCCCGCTCGATCATGCCTGTGTCAAGGATCGAATCATTGCGATGGTCCGTGATCCGTTCTGGCTGCATGCCTACTGGGAGTTGAGCCGTTCGACACTGGCTCGGGCGCAGGCCGCTCTCGGACAGGACTGGCACACGGCTCGCCCGGTTCTCCGATTGATGGATGTCACGAGCGAGGATACAACCTCGGCATCCGAGCGCCAGGTTCGCGATATCGAGATCCACGGCGGCGTGAACAACTGGTATATTGATGTCAATAATCCGCCCCGCTCCTATCGGATTGATATCGGCTATCTGGCGCGACGGGGCAAGTTCTTCGTACTGGCCCGCTCGAACGTGGTGAGCACGCCCCGAGCGGGGGTCTCCGACGTTCTCGATGAAAACTGGGCCAGCGTTCAGGACCAGTTTCAGAAGATCTATCATCAGTCGGGTGGTTCGAACGGATCGGCGAGCTCGCAGGATCTTCGCGAACTGTTCGAGGAGCGGCTCCGTCGGCCCATGCACGGGCTCTCGCTTCAGACTCTGGGGACGGGTGCCCTCCACGGCCTGTCCAATGGCTTTCACTTCGAGATCGACGCCGAACTCATCGTGTACGGCGCGACCGAGCCGAACGCGAAGGTGACCCTCCAGGGGGAACCGGTCCAGCTCCGTCCCGACGGAACGTTCACCGTTCGGTTCAGCTTGCCCGACTCACGGCAGATTATTCCCGCTGTCGCCGCCAGCCCCGATGGCGTCGAGGAGCGGACGATCGTCCTCGCCGTCGAGCGGAACACCAAGGAACTCGAGCCGATGATTCACGACGGCAACGAACTCTGATCTAGTGACCGAACCGTCCATCGACCGACGCCGCGGCCTTCGTACTCAAACGACTTGAGCGCGAAGACGCGGCGTCTGCCATTGCCGGAACGATCGCGTGACGTAAACTAGAGTAAGGATCGTCACGCTGTTCACCTGATCCGCCTCAAACGACTTGAACGGCCCGGAGACTCTACCTTTGTCCAAGGACATCACCCCGATCCTGAATGGTTGGGACCACGACCCGGACGATTACCAGGTCCGGATCGTCAGCGGAACCGATGGCCGCGACAAGTTGCAACGGCGAATCGACCTGGGATTGATCCAGATGGAGCTGAGCGGTCGTCCCGACGGCCAGCGCCCTCATGGTTTCGAATCACTCCTCGAATTTCACGAGTCGCGAGTCCTCGAAGCCACCAATCCCGACGAATACCGGATCGATTCGGAGGAGGCCGGCGAACTTCTTCGTGAGGGAATGCAATATTATCATCGCTACTTTGCCGCCTATCACCTCAAACGCTTCGACATGGTCATCCGCGACACGACCCGGAATCTCCGGCTGTTCGCCTTCGCGGTCAAACACGCCACCGATCGAAGCGATAAGGTTCAGTTCGATCGCTACCGACCGTACGTCACGATGATGCGAGCCCGGGCCCAGAGCAACCAGGCCATGGACCGGAACGACTATGCCGGGGCACTCCAGGCCATCGACGAGGGGATCGAGGGAATTCGCGTTTTCCTCCGGGACTATGAACAGGAAGAAGACCAGTTTCACTGCCGCGAACTCGCCAAGCTGATCAAGATCCGTCGCGAGATCGAACAGAGCCGCCCGGTCGGCCCGGTCGAACGGCTCGAGCAACAGCTTACTCTGGCCATCTCGCTCGAAGATTACGAGGAAGCCGCGAGGCTCCGCGACCAGATCGGCCGACTCAAAGGGACAACGGCCGCCGGTGAGATCCCGGTATCTCGTCCGTCGTGATCGGTCGATGTTTTCGTGAGTCGGACTTGAAGTCCGGTCGGTTCGGGGCTACATTGTCAGTGTCTGGTTTCGGCTGGACGAAGTCCTCTGCCATGTTCGATAGGGGCGTTCTTTTGGCGAACCAATGAGTACCCGTTGGGAGCCGATTCAAGGCCGTTCGGCTTGTCCGTCCTGGTCCAAGGCACCCACTTAAACTGCGGGTTCTCAAAAGCGTCTCAACGGCATTGCGGTGGAGGATTTTTTTCAAGGCCCGCGCCTGTCTTCGAGCGATCGAAGCCGGACGCGGGCCTTGTCCTTTCACGGATTTCCCGCTCTCATGGACCTCAAAGCACTGAAGACGACACTCCGCCGTGAGGTCATCCGCCGGATTCTGGCACTCGACGCCGACGAACGTCAGGCTCAGGAATCCGCGCTCGCCGAGCGTTTCACCGAACTTCCGGGAGTCGTTGAAGCCTCGACGATTCTCCTCTACGTTTCCGCATTCGCAGAGGAATTCGCGACCCGGCCGCTACTCGATCAGGTCCTGAAACTCGGCAAGACGCTGATCCTGCCCCGGGTCGACCGATCGAGCAAGACGCTGCACCTCTACCAGGTCACCAACCTGACGCATGACCTCGAACCGGGACATCGCGGAATTGCCGAACCCTCGCTGAATTGCCCGAAAGTCGAGCCCGAGACCATCGACTGGGTGCTCGTCCCCGGCCTGGCCTTCAGCACGAAAGGCTATCGGCTCGGACGAGGCGCCGGACATTATGATAAACTATTGCCAACATTACGGCCCGAAGCCTCTCGCTGGGCCTTGATCCTGGAACCCCAATGGCTCGAGAATCTGCCGATCGAACCCCACGACCAACCGGTTGACGGAGTGGCGGATTGGCGACGATCGGTTCGAACCAACTAATGATCACTTCTCAGCTTTTGAGTGGTATTCCGATTCATAAGTCCGGAACGCCGCCGAGATATTCGCCGACGCGGTATCACCGTCATGCAAGATGACCCGGTATCGAAAGGTAATCGACTCGCCTGCGGGGAGAACGAATTCTCCCGAGGTTTTCTGGCCGAAGTCGTGATAGCCGAACGGGTTGGCGGCAAATAAT
>JAJYCH010000177.1 GCA_021778575.1 Planctomycetota bacterium | reverse complement strand
CGACGCTGGCCTGGGTGATCGAGCAGGTGACAGAGAAGGAACGGCCGTTTGATCATGTGGTGTCCCAACTGGGGTTAAGCTGACTTTGCAAAACTCCAGTCAGTAATGCGAGTGGTTATTTCTGGACGATTACGTCGACCATGAAGTTGGTTTGTTCCAATGGTCAGAGTTCGCTCTGCAAACTCTGCCTCGGGACACTGGTCTCCAGCGGGTCCGCCAGTACCGATCGGTTCACATCAGTACCGTCGATGATCCCAACGATCACGATCCCCGTCTCCTCTTGCTCTTCGACCAGTACGATCTCGATCATCGATAAGTTTGGCCCGCTTTCCGCCAATACCTTTTATCAGATCCAGCTCTGGGGCTCTGCATTCAACCCAGGTATCGGTTATCCACCGCCCACTCTCCGGGCACCCTATTTCACGATCATTATTAACGGCCTCATCAATAGCGGGCCAGGTGGTCCCTGACTCGCGGAGGATCGAGCCGATCGTCGGTTCGACAACCGCCGCCCAACTTCTCAGGAATCGGGAGCCTTCACTAATGCGTAGGAACGTTCTTCGAGTGATCGTCCTCAGTTGTGTCTGTTTAGCGATCTGGTCGATCACGAAGTCGCTGATGGCCCAGATTCGTGACAAGAAGGACGCCGGATCACCGGCGGCTTCGGTCACGCCTCACACCGACAAGACGACATTGAACGTTCCGCTCAATGCCATCCCATCCACTCAGGCCCAACTGCCCCCTGGTAGTGTCATTGTCCCTGCTGCTCCGCCCGTGGCCATGTTCCGTCTGAAGGGGCACCAGCACACGCTGATCGGTAACCAGCTCAAGGTGGACGCTTCGGCGGATATTATCGATAGTCGTGGCGACGTCTCTTACGTCTGGGTCTTGTCGGCCGCTCCCGACGTGGGGGGCGTTCCCAGCGGTCCGGCGACGATCAAACTCGTCTACGACCATCAGGTGTTCGACGTCGCCGGGATCGGCCAGGGCTCGCCGACGTTCTCCGAAGTCATCGAGCTGCCGAGTGGCCGACACTTCGTCGAGGTAGGGCTCTACTGGTTCAAGAAGGATCAGGACCTCTCGTTCCTGGACGACCTCGCTTCGGCGCGGTCGAACATCCTGATCGGTGGTTCGGGCTCCGTCGTCGTCCCTTGATCGCGGCAGACTATGTCATCAATGACTGATGCTGGTTTTAAAAGGGAGTCACCTCGACCGAGGTGACTCCCTTTTTCGTTGCTGTCCTCAGCCTTTTGTGAGACGATTTGCGTCTCAGGATTGGCCGACGGGGTCTGTCCGACCGGAAGGATCAGGAACTCGATCGGCTTGCGGCATCCTCGCGGTGTTCTGGGCCATTGTCATTGGTAGAGTTGGAATCGAAGTGGGAACACCTATGAGAATTCGTCGGATTGCAGCTTATCGCGTTGATCTTCCCTTGTTCGAGGGGACTTACAAGTGGTCGGGTGGAAAATCGGTCGCGGTCTTCGATAGCACGATCGTCGAGGTCGAGACCGATGAGGGGCTCCTCGGCCACGGCGAGGTCTGTCCGCTTGGCTCGGCATACCTGGCTAGCTATGCCTCGGGAGTTCGCGCGGGGATCGCCGAACTGGCTCCGCACCTGATCGGCGAGGACCCGACCCAGCTTGGCAAGCTCAACCGCCGGATGGACGCGGCGATGAAGGGGCACCCTTACGTCAAGTCGGGTATCGATATCGCCTGCTGGGACATCCTGGGCAAGGCGGCGGGGATGCCGGTTTGCAACTTGCTGGGAGGACGGTACGGCGACGATTTCGTGCTTTATCGGGCGATCTCGCAGCAGTCACCGGAAGAGATGGCGGCCAACGTGGCCGGCTATCGGGCCGAAGGATACCGGAAATTTCAGCTCAAGGTCGGTGGCGACCCGGATACGGACATTGCTCGGATCAAGGCGGTGGCCGCCGTTCTGGAACCGGGAGATCGCCTGGTTGCCGACGCCAATACCGGCTGGTTGATGCACGAGGCCGCGCGCGTCGTCCGGGGCGTTCGTGACGTCGATGTCTATATCGAACAGCCCTGCTACGGATACGAGGAATGCCTGGCGATCCGCCGGCGGACCGATCATCCGTTCGTCATGGACGAGTCGATCGATGGGATCGAGGCGCTCCTCCGCGGATTCGGCGACGGCGCGATGGACGTCGTGAACCTGAAGATCAGCAAGTTCGGCGGCTTGACCAAGATCCGTCAGGCTCGCGACCTCTGCGTTTCGCTCGGGATCGCCATGACGATCGAGGATACCTGGGGGGGCGACGTCGCCACGGCGGCGATCGCTCACCTGGCTCACTCGACTCCTCCGGAGTTACTGTTCAGCTCGACCGACTTCAATAGTTACGTGACATTGAGCACCGCCTCGGGAGCGCCGCAGCGTGTCAACGGTCGGCTCGCGGCCTCGCCGGCGCCGGGGTTGGGGATCTCGATTCGTCGCGAAGTCCTCGGTCAACCGCTCGTTGAGGTCTTCTGAACGTCGAGCCCCTTCCGCGAACGCCAGCGCGAGCTTACACTGAGGTGGATGGGTCGATCGCTGGCGGATCGGGGCTTTGAGCCATGGGCTGGTTTATCGTAGCGCTGATCGCCCTTTTGCTCTATCTCGCGATTCGCTTCGGGGTAAAGGCGCTGGGCTGGCTCAGCGGGAGTCGATTCCGGGCGTACCATCAACTGGCTTCGTTTTACGCGGGTCGGTACGAGAACCGAGGTCTCTCCGACCCGCCGACAGTGAGTTTTTCTCACAATAACTCGACGTTCCGGGTCGGTCTGGCCCCTCAGTTTCCCGGACAACCGACCTATCCCCGGACCAGGGTGGTCGCGCGCTTCGGCAAGGGCTTGCCATTTCGTCTCGAACTTTCGCCATACAATCGCCCATCGCCCGCTCAGCCCCCCAAGGGAACTCGACCGGTCCGGGTGGGCGATGCCGATTTCGATCGGACGTTCCTGGTCCAGGCGAACGATCCGGAGATGGCCCGCGATTTTCTCAACCTGCCGGTTCGGCTGGCACTGGGAAACCTGCTCCGGCTCGGACCACCCGGCGGGATGCTGGTCTCGATCAATCCGGAGCGAATGCTCGTCCAGGTCGACAAGAATCTCGGGTTGTCGGTCGATTCACTGGCGCATGGGGTCCGGGAAGCGCTGGTGATTCACGACGGCTTGCAGTCGGGGGTCGCCAGTCGCCTGAACGCGGGGGTTTCGATTGTCGCGGTTGGTCCGTCGGTTCCGGAAGACTCAGGGCCACCCATGTGCAAGGTCTGTGGTGATCCGATCCTGGCCACTCCCAAAGTCTTCTGTACGATTTGCCGGACGCCGCATCACCGCGACTGCTGGGAATTCATCGGGTCGTGCTCGGTCTTCGGATGCAAAGGGAAGACCTCGTCCCCCGCTTGAGGTTCTCGCCTTGACTACGAGATCTTTCGGTTTCGCGATCTGGCCCATTTCGGTGCGAGCCTGTCGCGGGTATCCTGGGGTGTACGACCGGGCATCTGGTTCGAGCAATTCGTGAGTGGTCAGCTCCAATAATGGCGGACGGATCACGAATTGGGGAGAGGAGGTACCCAGATCATGTCATACGGCGGTAATTCGGACGCGACCGGGATTCAGGTGACGTTCCTGGATCAGACCGGGGCCAAATCTGTCAAAGCGGTGATTGCGTTCAGCGTTCCGGTAAGCCGGATCTTGCCCCACCTTATCACGAAGATGAGCCTCCCCTCGACCAGTCCCGACGGGCAGCCGATGAGCTACTCGCTGGACCACAAGGAGGGAGGCCGCCGGCTGATCGAGAGCATGACTCTGGTCGAGGCCGGGGTTCAGAATGGCGACCACCTGATCGTCTATCCGGAAGTCGTCGCCGGCCGAGTTTGACTCGGCCCGATCCGAAGGAGGGCCAGCCCCCGATGTCCGCCTACGAATCGCCTCGACTCCGTCGGCTTCGCTCCGACCTGGCGGCGCTGGAGAAACTGAAGGCGGAGAGTTCCGTCTTCAACTTCCGGACCACCGGCAAGCCGCCCCAGCAATATGTGGTCTCCTTCGCCGGCAAGAGTCTGGCGAGGGATCGGGGTAAGGTGATCGTTCGCGATCATCACGAAGTCGAGATCAAGCTCGGCTCGTCCTATCCCCGGACGATGCCCGAGATTCGCTGGATGACACCGATTTATCATCCCAATATCTCCGAGATCGGGATGGTCTGTCTGGGTGCCTACGGGACACACTGGGTTCCGAGCCTGGCACTCGACGAGCTTTGCGTGATGCTCTGGGACATGGCTCGATTCCAGAATTACGATATCCGGAGTCCGTACAATCGCGAGGCCGCCCAGTGGTCGGCCAACCAGACGACCTTTCGGTTTCCGATGGACCCGCGACCGCTGCGCGACACCCGACTGGCCCTCGGCCGCGTTGAACCGGTCTCGACGGCACCGGCGAATCCATTGAAGTCGTTCGAGGCTCCCGAACTTGGCGAGTCGATATGTATTCTCGACCTGGAAATCGATAGGGGCCGGGCGTCGACGCCGATTCCCCCGCGACCCGAGCCCGTCGAAGAAGTGATCTTCCTCGACTGAGCCCCAATCAGCGCCGACCGAGGAGCCGATGGACGAGCCCGAACTGACCTTTCTTGACGACGATTCTGGTCTCGAGCCAACCGAAGAGGTCGAACCGGACGCCAACGATGGTCCTCTGATCATCGATGAGGACGACCGTTATTCCCGACTCCGGCTGATTCCCTGGTGGCGACAGGATCGGCTGGCGAAGGCCAGGGTCCTGGTCGTCGGAGCCGGGGCTCTGGGAAACGAGGTCCTCAAGAATCTGGCACTGATCGGGGTCGGCACGGTGATCGTGATCGACCTCGACGCCGTGGAGCCTTCGAACCTCTCGCGATCGGTCCTCTTCCGCCTGGAGGATGGCGGTCGGGCCAAGGCCGAGGTCGCCGCCCAGCGTGCCTCGGAGATCAATCCCGAAGTCACGTTTCATCCGATCCGTGGGGATGTGATCACCGACCTGGGGCTCGGACTTTTCGCCGACGTCGATGTTGTGATCGGTTGTCTCGACAATCGCGAGGCCCGGCTCTGGGTGAATCGTCAGTGCTGGAAAGTTGGAACTCCCTGGGTGGATTCGGGAATTCAGGAGATCCAGGGGGTTGTCAAGGTTTTTGTGCCGCCGGACTCGGCCTGCTACGAATGTGCGATGACCGCTCGCGACTATCAACTCCTGAACGTCCGCTATAGCTGTCCCCTGCTCCGTCGCGACCAGATTCTCGAAGGAAAAGTACCGACCGCGCCAACGATCGCGTCGATGATGGCCGCGCTCGAGGTTCAGGAAGCGCTGAAGCTGATCCACGGGATGGCGGTGAACGCCGGGTCGGCGATGGTCTTCAACGGTGTGACCAATCAGTTCTACACGACCAAGCTGCCGTTCCGAGAAGACTGTCTCAGTCATGAAACGTTTCCTGAGCCCGTCGAGCTGGAACTGGGAAATGATGCCACCGTCGAAGCGTTATTCGAGCTTGCCGGCAAGTCCCTGGAAGGCCCTTTGACTCTTTCTCTGGAACGAGACCTGGTCACGGCGATTCATTGCCCGCGCTGTGCAACAAGCCGCGAGATCTTCCGACCCCGGACCAAGGTTGGGATGTCCGACGCCATCTGCCCGACCTGTCACGAACCTGGTCGGCCCGAAGTCGTCAACGCAATCGAACAAGGGACCGAACTGGCCCGGCTCACGCTGGCGAACGCAGGAATTCCGCAATACGATATCGTGCGGGTTGACGGGGCGGAGGGCTCGGAATTCTATTTATTGGCGAGCGATCGAGCCCTGAGTTTCGGGGAAACTTCGTTGAAACGAGTCGATTAAGCCCGGTTTGCGAGCAGCCTGACGGGATAATCGAGTCGTTTTATCGGCTCCACTGAACGCTTCACAGAGAGTCACTTTGAGCAATCTTGATCGGTTCGCGTCCCTGAGCAACCACCTCGTTCGAGTCAATGCCGCCAAGCATGCAGCCTCCAGGTCTTATCGTCACAAAAAGATCATCACGCGATGCTCGAAGCTTGAAACCGATCGAAGTTCTCTTGGCTTGCGGTCTGACGTCATTGTTCAAGGTGAGCCAAATTTCCGGAAAACGTGGAGTGGATGGCTTGATCCACAGTCGGGACGATCAAATTGAGCAGCGATGATATCGTATTCGAGGAGATCCAGTACCGCGAGCCGAAGAAGGTTCGTCGGCCCGATCGCGATCGGCGCTGGGCCTGTCTGGCTTACGAGATCCCCCGGCCCGAAGACCTGCCGATTTTTCTCGACCGTAAACCCGCCGATGCGATCGAACGCCATGCCTTGCGCGATACGTCGGTCGAGCTGGGCGGAATCATGCTGGGGCATGAATGTATCGATGATCAGACCGGCGAGCTGTTCGTCTGGGTGACCGAATCGCTCGAAGCCAAGCATTACGAGAATACCCAGGCCAGTTTTACTTATACGCACGACTCGTGGGAAGAGATCAGCCGCGAACGCGACCGACTTTATCCCGACCTCGATATCGTCGGCTGGTATCACACGCATCCGGATTTCGGCATTTTTCTGTCGAGTCACGACCTGTTCATCCATCGGAACTTCTTCAGTCAGCCGCTTCAGTTGGCGTATGTAGTCGACCCGATCCGACAGACTCGCGGCTTTTTCCGCTGGCGCGATGGTGGGCTCGACCAGGTGGGCGGCTATTACGTTTCCAGTGATCGGGGCGAGCGGATCGCCCTGGCTCGGCTCGTCAATGACCTTGAATCAATCCCGAACGCCGACCCGGTCGGCGGCGGCGGTGGCCTTTCCCCTGTCCTGGAGGCTGAGCTGATCGCCATGCTCTCTCGACCTTATCAAGCCCAGTCGTCGGCGGCCGACCGGTCGCAACAAGCTGCGGTTTTTGGCCTGCTCGGACTGTTCGCCGGGGTCATCATTGTTGCGTTCCTGGCCTGTCTCTACACCTTGACCCAGCAGTTGCGCGATCAGACCGCCGCTCTCGATAAGCTCGACCACGCGGTCAAGCAGACCGACGAGACCCAGACCGTCGCTCTCGAAGCCTTGCTGGCCAAGGAACAGGGGACCACACCTCGTAAATTCGTTGACATCAATACCAAGCTTCGCGAAGAACGTGATTCCGCCCGCGAAAAAGCCAAGGACAAGGAGATCTACGCCAATCTTGCTCTGGCGGAAAACAAGCGGCTGCTTGAAGAAGTCGAAAAACTGCGGACGGACAAGGAAAAACTTGTCGCGGAAAAGAATAAACAAGAAAAGAGCTATGAAAATGACCGATCGAAATTGAGCGAACTGGAAAGTGAGATCAAAGCGGTTTACGATTCGCCCCAGGGACAGTTGAACCTGAAATATTCGACAGCGCTCTACGCGGCGGTCGCCGGCTGGGCGGTCGCGATCCTCAGCCTGTTGGGATTGCTCGCCCTCTGGCTGGCGAAGACCCCGCTCGAAGATGATTCCCTGGCTCCTCCGGGCGCGATCACGATTCCGGTTCCGGGCTTGAATCCGAATGCGACACCCGCGAATTCCGAGGAGCCTCCCCATCAAATCCAGTAAAACTTTTCTTTGGATTTTTGCGTTGGTCTGTGGCCTCGGGCCGGCCGGTGGACTCGCCGGGAATTCGGTTCGTGCCGACGAACCTCCGGCTCGACCGATCGACCGGACGCTGGTGGTCGTGCCGCCAGCCAGTTCCAAGGCCGTCGCGTTTTATCGATCGGGAATTCCGCTCTGGTTCCTGGGTCGCGGTCTGGCTCTTCTGATCCCGCTGGGAATTCTGGCCACGGGAGTTTCGGCCCGAATCCGCGAGATCGCGGCGAAGGTTGGACGGCGCTGGTGGTTCACGATCGCGATCTATGCCGTGATCTTTCTCAGCCTCGAATATATCCTGAATTTGCCGTTTCGCTATTACATGGGATTCGTCCGGGCACACGATTATGGGCTCTCGGTCCAATCGATTGACCGTTGGTTGCTGGAAACTTTGAAGGGGCTGGCGATCGAGATGGCCGGGGCGATTCTGTTTCTCTGGATTCCATACTTGCTGATAGCTCGAAGTCCAAAGCGCTGGTGGTTGTTCACGGGATTGTTACTGTTGCCATTCGCCG
>JAJYCH010000176.1 GCA_021778575.1 Planctomycetota bacterium | reverse complement strand
GATCCTCCGCCAGTTCCGGGGCTTCGGCGAAGGCCTCGGCATAAAGGCCGGCCGCGAGGTGGGGTCGATTCGCGAACTGGCAGGCCCCCAGCAAGGCGAGCCGCTCGTCATTGTCCCGGGGTCGATAGGTGCCTTTCAGGAAGGAATCGAGTTCCGGCAGGATCATCCGTTCGGCTTCGCGGCGGAGCAAGTGAAAGATCCAGACCTCGCGGTTCGTGGCCCCCGCCGCCCGCCAATCAAAGGCGAGCACGGCCCCCGCGAGCGTCTTGCGGGCTTCGTCCGTTCGCCCCTTGCGATGCTGGGCCATGGCCATGATAAGTTGAGGCGCAGGCACAAGCACCTTGGATGCCTGGCCTTGCAGGAGGACGATCGCGTTGTCCAGTCGATCGAGGCGATATTCCGCCAGTCCCTTGGCGAACAGGTAATAAGGGTAGGACCACGTCGGTTTTTTCTTGTCCTGGGAAGCCAGGGCCCGGTCGATCAGGGTTGCGGCCCGCAATGCCTCCGCCTCCGAGACAGGCAAGAGGAGGGCCGTCCGGCCCGTTCGTTCGGCAATGGCGGCGTCCGGGGTCTCCTGGAATCGGCCGATCAAGGCTCGGCTCGCGCGGCGGTACTCGGCCTCCTGGCCGAGAAACAGGCAGAGTTCGGCGTAGCCGTCCCAAACGTCATGGTCGGGCGGGTCGAGCGTGAGGGCCTTCTCCCAGGCGAGCCGGGCCTCGTCTAATCGTCCCTGCCGGATCAGGGTTGTTGGCAATCCTTTCTGGGCCAGCCCGAGTTTCGGGTCGAGCCTGAGGGCCTGACGGTACTCGCCTTCGGCTTCGACCGGTCGGTTGGTGGCGTCGAGGCTGATGCCAAGGGCGCAGTGGAGCAAGGCCGATTCGGGGTCGAGTTCGAGGGCCAGCCGGATCTGATCGATGGCCTCGACGTGCCGGCCCAGGGACGTCAAGTTGAGGGCCAGGTTGCTTCGCGTGACGGCGGCCGACGGGTCGAGCATCACGGCCCGCCGGAGTGGCTCGATGGCCTCTTCACGCCGGCTAATCTGCCACAATGTCATGCCGAGATTGTTGGAGACGATGGCCGAATCGGGGCGTAGGGCCAGCGCTGCCTGATAATAGCCAACTGCTTGGCCAGGTTTCTTCTGGGTCCGCAGGAGGTTGCCTAGCCGGAGATTGACCCAGAAGTCGTCAGGGTGCGCCTGCTGGACCCGCTTCAGGAAAGACGCCGTGTCCTCGCCGACGATGTATAATCGTTCCTCCAGCGACAGCAGTAACGGCAAGGACTTTTCGGCGACCGGGGCGTCCGCGACCACTTTCATCAAAGTTGCCTTGTCCTTCCAGGTCGCCGGGTCGCGAGCGAGGGCGTGCCACGCCGGTGAATCCCGGTCCGCCTGTCGCGCCACCTCGACGATCCACTCCTGTCGTTTCGGGCTCGCACAGATGGCCCAATCGTCGAGCGCGGCCAGAAGTGTTGTCTGGATCTTTGATGCCCGGACCCGCGACGCGACCAGTGGCGGGGCGTCCTCGACCTGTCCGAGCCCACCCTCGCGAAACGCCGCCTCGTACTCCTCGTCCGATCGCTTGTAGACGAAGTCCCAGGACCCTCCGACGATCCGGGCGCGATTCAATCGGATCGCGTCCAGGCGTGCCACCAGCTCCAGGTCACGGCCGCCCTGTTCCAGTCGGCTACGCAACTCGGTCGCCCCGTGTTTACCCAGCCGCCCCTTCGCCCGTTCCAGCGCGGCACCGGCAGCGGTCCAGGACGACTCTACCTCGCACCGAGCCATCTCGCGCAAGTCCTCTTCGACCGCTTGCTCGGTGGCCATCCGCTGCGACTCCGCCGTCCGCGCGGTCTCGGCTCGATCGATGATCAGCCAGAGCCCTCCACCGGCCAGGGTTGCCGTGAGCAGCGAGCCCCCCGCGATCGCCGCCGAGAGCGCCGGTCGTCGGCCGACTCGCCTGGCCAGCCTTGGCAACCACCCCTCGGGTCGTGCCGCGATCGCCTCGCCCCGCAGGAAGCAATGGAGGTCCTCCGCCAGAGACGCGGCACTGGCATAACGGAGCGTTGGCTCCTTGTGCAAGCATTTCAGACAGATCGTCTCCAGATCGCGGGGAACCTTGGAATTGAGCCGCGAGGGGGACGCCGGGTTCTGATCGATCACCTGGCGAATCGTCTCCGCTGCGGTCTCTGACCGGAACGGCGGCCGACCCGTCAGGAGTTCATACAGGATCGCCCCCAGGGCGTAGACGTCGACCGCCGGTCCCAGCGCCGACGTGTCGCCCCGGGCTTGCTCGGGGGCCATGTAGCTCGGTGTCCCGACGGCCAGACCACTCCGGGTCAGCCCCGCCCCCCCGTCCAGGCGTCGGGCGAGCCCGAAGTCGCCAATCTTGGGGGTTCCGTCGGCGGTGAGCAGGACATTGGACGGCTTGAGGTCGCGGTGCACGATGCCGCTCTCGTGAGCGGCCTGGACGGCCCCGGCGAGGGTCGCCAGCAACCCGGCGGCCCGGCGGGATGGCTGGGGGATGCCCGCCAGTTGTCCGGCCAGGCTTCCCCCTTCGAGAAGTTCCATCGTGAAATACGGCCGCCCTGACGATTCGCCAACGTCGTAGATCTGCACGACGTTGGGATGCTGGAGGCCAGCCACCGCCTCCGCCTCGCGCTGGAACCGCCCGCGCTCATCCCGAATCGCATGCGAGCCGGCAAGCATCATCTTCACCGCGACGAGGCGGTTGAGCCGGAGTTGTCGAGCCCGGAAGACCGCGCCCATGCCGCCCTGGCCGAGGAGGGCCTGCACCTCGTATCCCGGGAAGTCCGGCAAGTCCGCGGGCGAATCCCATCGGAACTTTTGCCCACGATCCTCGAAAGGCTCCGTCTCCGGGAACAAGGCGCCGATCTGGGCCTTGATGGCCCGGAACTTTCGCCACCCCTCGCGTACCCGGGGCAGGAGTTCTGGTGAGTCGAGGCAAACTTCCTCAGCCGACTTGCCCGATTCGAGGATCTCCTCGATCAAGTGTTGCACTCTGGGGTCTTCCGGCATCGCGAGACCTCCTCTCTCCGATTATCCGTCGGGCGGTGTCTGATCGGCGGGTCGGAGATCATCCAATCGTTGGGCCAGTGAGAGCAGGCTCCGGTTCAATCGCCGCTGAACGGTCTTGCTGGAGACGTCCAGAATCTGCGCGACTTCGACCTGCGTCAGTCCCTGGATGGTTACCAGATCGAAGACCTCTCGGTCGTCTTCGGGCAGCGATTCGATCGCTTCGAGAATCCGGCGGCCGTCCGGGCTCAGCTCGGAGCCACTGCTCTCCGCCGCCATCGCCAGCCCCTCGCGCAGTTCGATGGCGTCCGGTTCCTCATCTAAGCGGCGGGCCAGGTCATTGAGTTCCCAGCGCATGTGCCGGTTGGCCAGGGCGAAGAATTCCCGGACAGTCCTTGGTCGGATCTCGCGCATCGCCTTGAGCAACCGTTCCACCACCGAGCCGAGCAGTTCGTCGGTTTGCAGGTTCAATGGCGGTCGCATCAGTCGAGGGTAGCTCCGGTGGAGCAAATTGGCGCAAAGCATCTGCAACCGGTCGACGGCCCGGTTCAACAAAGCCCGGACCACGGGGTCGGCGGTAGACTCCCCCGCCAGCGAGACCAGATAACGTTCGATGACGGCGGTCGTGCGATCATCGTCCATGGATTGTCCATTACCGAATGTTGTGGAAAGCGCCCGCTCTGATCTTATCGAGCCCAATGGCCACCCGCCACGCTCAGTTGATCCGAGCGAACGGAAGCGACCCGGTCAACCACTTACGATTGAAGAGCAATCCATGCGACTACTGACTCGTTCTTCGAGGTCCAATCGGCCCGTCGTCCTCGCCTGCCTGGCCGGTCTGACACTTGGGGTCATCCTGGCCAAAGTCTCGAAACCGCGACCGGCCCGAGCCGATGACGGCAAGGCAAGCCACCTGCAACCGGCGTCCGGGGACAAGGCACCGATCCGGGAAATCCTTCACTGTCCACTTTCGTTTGCGGGTGTTCATCTGCTCAAGGATCTGCCGGAGCATCATCAGGTCGCCTATCACTACTGCAAGCCGATCAATGATGACCTGTCTCAGTGTGTCCTCTACGACGGCACCGGGCCGGACGCCAGGCTCATCGGCATCGAGTACCTCGTCAGCGACGCCCTCTATCAGAAAATGCCGGCCGAGGAGAAGCAGTTCTGGCACGACCATAAGTACGAGGCCGATTCCGGGCTGCTCAAGAGCCTGACCCAGACCGGTGACGACGAGAAGAAGACTCTGGCCGGAGTTCGCAACCTCTGGGGCAAGGTCTTCCATACCTGGGCCACTGGTAATTCGTATCCCAGCGGACCGCCTCGCCTGTACTGGGCCGTCACGGGCGAGGAGCCTTACGTACTCTCACCGGATGCGAAGCTGCCGAGGGAACTCGAGTCGAAACCGATGAAGTAGAAAGTGATGTTATCGTCAACGCGGTGGCGATTCCACCGGGTTGCTTGATCGACCCTTGGTCATGATTCGCCTTGCCCACGCTTCGTATGGAGTCGCGTCCTTGCTCATTCCAGCTTCCGCCCTTCCGGCCTTCACCGTCGTCCATGTGGCGATCTCCCTGGCGGCGATCGTCTCCGGATTCATCGTCGTGTTCGGGATGATCGCGGACCGAAGGCTTGCCGGCTGGACCGCCTTCTTCCTGGCGACGACGGTTGCGACAAGCGTGACCGGATTCGGCTTTCCGGTCTCGGGCATGACGCCGGGCATCGCCTTCGGGCTGATCTCGCTCGTCGTGCTGGCCGCCGTGATCGACGCTCGATACCTGCGACAGCTCGCGGGTGCCTGGCGAAAGGTGTACGTCATTGGTTCGGTGTTCGCCTTCTACCTCAACTTTGTTGTCCTGATCGTCCAATCGTTCCAAAAATTGGCACCACTCCATGCCCTGGCGCCGAACCAGAACGAGCCGCCGTTCCTGGCCGTGCAGATCGTCTCGCTGGTCGCGTTCCTCGTCCTGGGCACCCTGTCCGTGAAGCGGTTTCGGGCGTAGCGACTTGAGTTTGCTTGACCACGGTTTACCGACGGGAGATCGATCTTGATGGATCGGGAGACGAGGGTCTGACCGAGTTTTCTGCTGGTGCCAACCGCTCCCCACTCTGATCCTCCCCCACGTTGGGGGAGGGGACCGGAAACGCTCGAAATTCGCTTTTGTCTGACATTCTCTCACCTCAACGTTGTGAACACTCTCGACAGAAAGGGAAGACCATGGCAGACTCGGACGAGATCCGTGCGCGAGTCGCGAAAATACTGGTGCAAGCCTTGGGAGTCGAGCAGAACGACGTCTTTCCCTCCGCGTCCCTGTTCCGGGATCTGGACGCGGAGTCCATCGACTTGCTGGACATCGTCTTCCGTCTGGAGCACGAGTTCGGGATCAAGATCCCTCGTGGAGAGTTGTTCATCGAGCCGCTTCCTTTAGGCGATTCGGAGTACGTGCAGGACGGACATCTGACGGAGAAAGGGCTGATCGCGGTCCGTTCGCGGCTGTCCTTCGCCGACTTGACCAACCTGGAGCGGGACCGTCGGCCGGGCAGCATCCTCGACCTTTTCACCGTCGACCTGCTGGTCCGCTATGTCCACTGGAAGCTCGAAGGCAGCGGATGAGAGTCATTCTTGGAGCTTACTGATGAGCACGTCCCCCACTCAGGCGCTGCCGCAGCCATCAACACCCCAGCCGGATTCGCCTGCCTCGCAGGATCGTCAATTGGGCTTCCCTCGAAATTTGCAGTCGTTGCTTCGCGCCTTCGGGATTGTCGGGGCGATCTCGCTGGCCGTCCTCGCACTCGTGCTCATCATTCGCTGGTGGCAATTCCGGCTCTCACATTCCCTGACCGATGACGCGTTCGTCGAGGCCCATATCATCAACCTGGCTCCCGAGACCGTCTCCGGCAGGATCGTTCGCGTCTTCGCCGACGAGGGCGACCGGGTCGAGCAGGACCAGGTCCTGGCGGAGATCGACGCCACTCCTTATCGTGACAAGGTCGATCTGGCCTCGGCAAGGCTGGAGGCCACCAGGCGGGAACTGGACCGACAGCGGGCCGATCTGGCTCGACTCAGGCGCGAGGTGCCAATCCAGATCGAGATCGCCAGGAGGGCTCTGGAGACGGCGATTGCGACCCGGTCCAAGGCGGAATCCTCGGTGGTCCTGACCGAAGACGACGTTGAGAAAGGGATCGACGAGGCCAGGGCCGGCGTGAAAGCCGCGAAGGCCGCCCTTCTGCTGGCCATCCACGATCGCAACCGTTACACGAACCTCCAGAAGTCCGGCTCCGGGACGCTTCGGGAGCAGGAGGAATCGAACCGGTCGCACGACTCCGCCGAGGCTCGTCTCGAACTGGCCGAGGCCAAGCTCGCCAAGGCGATCTCTTCGAGGACACAGGTGATCGTGGCGAAGAACACGCTCGAAGCCGCTCGGGCGGATGTCCACAGGTCGGCGAAGTCGGTCGACCTCTCGGAGACGGCCAACGATCAGGTCCGCGTGATCGAACTGCTGGTGGGGGTCAAGGAGGCGGCCGTCGAGGAGGCCAGGCAAGCGCTGGAGGCGGCCGAGCACGACCTGGCCTTCACGAAGGTCCGCGCTCCGATCTCCGGGATCGTGGTCCGTCGCTATCGGAACCTCGGCGACTTCGCCTCGTCGGGGGTCGCCGTGCTGAGCCTGTATGACCCGGATCTGCTCTATGTCACCGCCAACCTCGAAGAGACCCGTTTACCCGGCATCTCGCCCGGTGGCCCGGTCCGGCTCGAAGTCGACGCCTTTTCCGAGCCCTTCCTGGGCCGTGTTGTTTGGGTCAACAAGTCCACCGGAGCGCAGTTCGCGCTCATGCCCCGAAACGTCGTCTCGGGTGAGTTCACACGAGTCGTCCAGCGAGTACCCGTGCGGATCGCGATCGAGCGGGACGAGCGTTGGCCGGCACTCCGGGCCGGCTTGTCGGCCCGGGTTGCCATTGCCCATGGTCCGGGTGATCCGGAATGGGCCTCGAAAGCAGCTCGGGAGATGTCGGGCCGCGAAACCCGCTTCAATCGTCAGGAAGATCCGTCCCCGAAAGTTCCTTGATGAGAATCAGTGCCGATGTGATGGCCCGAGGCGACAGTCACGATGATTTCGAGTCAAGCAATCGCGCCTCCACGATCAGTCTTCACCCGCTCTCATGCTCGGGCCGCGCTGGCGATCGGCTTCGTCCTGATCACCGTCTACCAGACCCTCGTCCTGACCTCGGTCACCGACGACGTGATCCGTAAGGGGATCGAGGTAGACCCCTATGATATGATCTGGGTCAACGCGGCCTGGGGCATCTCGGTCGTCTACAGTCTCTTCGCCGCATTCTCTCTCATCGGCCGCTACGGGATGCGGATCACCCTGGCGACCGGGCTTGCCTTCTTCATCGTCGGAAATCTGCTCCTGGGACTGGCCGATGACCTGCCCAGCATGGTCTTTGCCCGATTCATCGAGGGGATTGGCAAAGGGCTGGCGATCGCCGTCGGCCGGTCTGCGCTCTACAAGCAATTTGACCATCTCCTGCTGGTGGCCATCGGGTTCTATGGGGTCGTCGCTTACGCCACCCGGCCTTTCACTCCGCTGCTCACGGCTTACATCAATTTATGGCTCTCCTGGCGATGGATCTACTGGGTCAACGTGCCGCTTGCCCTGGTTGGAATGTTGGCCGTTCTGAGATCTCTCAGGCCCGACCGGCCCGCCAAGCCGGTCCGGGTTTCCGTCGACTGGTTTGCCCTCACGATGTTCGTCTGCTGGGTTGTCTCGCTGCTCTTTGCGTTTGGGTGGTATCGGAAGTGGGGCGGGTGGGCCTCGAACGAATTCGCCGTCGTGGTTGGCCTCTGTCTCGTGTTGCCCGTTGCCCTTTTGCTCTGGCTACGTTCGGGTTACAGCCCCGACGACCACCTGAAACGCCTGGTACGGAACCGGGTCTATCTTCTGGCCATGATGGTCCGGCTTCTCCTGCTCCTGAACCTGGCGACGGTGACTGCGATCGTGGGTCAGTACTTCATCGAGTTACGGGGCGAACCTCGGGTGGTCGCGGGCTGGGCCCTGCTTCCTGCCGCGATCACCATGTCCATCACCACCTTGCTCACTACCTAC
>JAJYCH010000175.1 GCA_021778575.1 Planctomycetota bacterium | reverse complement strand
CGACTCGCCCGGCGTGAGGGTTGGCCTCGCGACCGTTGCTTGATCCGAACTGGCCCCCTGGGTGCGGTGTCGCCATGGCATTCGTCGACCAATCCACGCTGGACATTCTCGGCCACGACGCCGACGCTCGCGAGGTCGTGCTCCGCCGGGTCGTGCGCGACCGACTGGCCGAGCAGCCGCCGCCGACTCGCGACGACCATGTCGTGGCCACTTACTTCTTCTCGTTCCGGACGAACACCCTGGCCAAGGCGGTCGAGGAGCTCAGCTATCACGCCACCAGCGGGATCAGGCACCCGCCCAAGGGGTCGCTCCTGGAAGCCTGCTCGGCCAGCCAGGCGGGCGTGGATGCCTTCGACGCGGCGGGCAAGGTCGGCCTGCTTCACGTCGCCTTCCCGCTCAAGATGATGCTCCAGCCCGACGGTCACCTGACCTCGTGCGACTTGCTCCACACCGTCGCCGGAGCCGTCATCTTTGATATGTACGAGAACCAGGACGCCCGGCTGGTCGCGCTCCAGATCCCGGAAAAAGTGATCCGCTCGTTCCCCGGCCCGGCTTACGGTCCGCTCGGCGTCCGCAAGCTCGCCGGATTCGCCGAGGATCAACCGGCCTTCGGCACGATCCTCAAGCCGACCGCCGGAATCACCCCCGACGATGTCGAGCGGCTCGTCGGCGAGGTCGCCGGCAGCCGGCTCCTGATGTTCATCAAGGAAGATGAGGACCTTTACCCCAACCTCGATTACTCGCCCGTCGCCGAACGGACGCGACGGGCCATCCAGGCCATCAAGCGAGCGAGCGAGGCCCGGGGCGGACTCGGCCTGATCTATGCTCCGCACGTCAGCGGAGCCCCGAACGAGATCCTCGACACCGTCCATGCCGTCCTCGAAGCCGGGGCCAATGGCGTGATGTTCAGCGAGACGTATGCCGGGGGGACCGTCCGGATGGTCCGCGAGGCGACAAAGAACCTGCCGTCCCCGCCCGCCATCTACGGACACAATGCCGGAATCGGGACACGGTCCAACGGAGCCATTTTCCGCGAGGTCATCGACCTCCTCGCCCGGCTCGACGGGATCGACTTCCGCCAGACCGCGCCGGTTCGTCCCGGATCTCCCTACATCCGCCCCTATGGCGACGAATGGCTCGCCTCCGAAGAAGCGCTGACCCGCCCCTTGCCCGGAATCAAGCCCACCATGATCACCCGAGCCGGTGCTCTCGATCAGGGGAACCTGATCCTCAACATGATGGATGTCGAGGCCCGAGGACTGGTCCCCAACGTCCTGTTCCTGGCGGGATCGGCGATCAACACGATCCAGAACGAGCGGGGGGAACCCGACCCGATGCTCGGAACCCAGGCCATGCTCGAAGCGATCGAGGTCTACCTGTCGGGCGAGTTGAAGGACGTGCCGATCGCCCAGCATCTGGCCTCCCTGGCCGACCTCGCCCACCGGACAAACCGGATGGCCTTGCTCGAATCGCTCCGCCAGCGCTATCCCGGAAAGGTTCGATGACATGGAGACCGCACGGATCGCCCGGATTCTCGACGAGATGGGCACCTTGCTCGAAGTTCGCGGCGAAAACCCGTTTCGCTGCCGGGCCTATCACAACGCGGCCCAGGCACTCAAGACCTTGCCGTCGGACCTTTCCGAGATGCTCGCCGACGGCAGCCTGGCCGAGGTCCCCGGGATCGGCTCGACGATCCTGAGCAAGATCACCCAGCTCGCCACGACCGGGCACCTCCCGGCGTTCGAGAAGCTCAAGGAGTCGACCCCGTCGGGACTGGTGGCGCTCCTGCGGGTTCCCGGCCTCGGCCCGAAGAAGATCAAGCTCCTGCACGAGGAACTCCAGGTGGCCAGCCTGGCCGATCTCCGCGAGGCCGGGCGGCTCGGCAAGATCGCCGGCCTCAAGGGGTTCGGAGCCAAGACCGAGGCGAAGATCCTCGAAGGGATCGACTTTCTCGAATCGGTCGGCGACCGGATCTTGCAGAGTACCGCGCGTCGGCTGATCGCGCCGATCTTCGCATCCGTCCAGAGCCATCCCGGAGTCATCCGGGCGGAAATCTGCGGGAGCCTCCGGCGTCGGGGCGAGACGATCGGCGATCTCGACATCCTGTTCAGCTCGAACGACCCGGCGCCGGTCCTCGACCACTTCGTCAAGCTCGCCGACGTGGCCAAGGTTCTCGCGCACGGACCGACCAAGGCCAGCGTCCGCCTGCTCGATGGCGTCCAGTGCGATCTTCGAGGCGTCACCGACGAGCAGTTCCCGTTCGCGCTCCATTACTTCACGGGATCGAAGGCCCACAACATCGCCATGAGGCGCCGGGCGATCGATCGAGGGCTGAAACTTAGCGAGTACGGTCTCGAAGGACCGGACGGGCTGATTCCCTGCCGGACCGAAGCGGACCTCTTCGCCGCGCTCGGGCTGAGCTTCATTCCGTCCGAACTTCGCGAGGATGAAGGAGAATTCAAGCTCGCCGAACATGGTCCCCTGCCCCGGCTGGTGCAACGATCGGATCTGACCGGAACCTTCCACTGTCATACCGACTGGAGCGACGGCGGCGCGACGCTCCTCGAAATGGTCGAGGCGGCTCAGGCGGCGGGACTGTCGTATCTGGGAATCGCCGACCACTCGAAGTCGGCCGGGTATGCCGGCGGCTTGACGATCGACCGGGTCCGCGCCCAGTGGGCCGAGATCGACGCCTTGAACCAGAAGCTCGGCGGTTCGTTCCGGATCTACAAGGGGACCGAATGCGACATCCTGATGGATGGCTCGCTCGACTACCCTGACGAGATTCTCGACGGGTTTGATTACGTGGTCGCCAGTGTCCATTCCGGATTCGGGATGGAACGGGCGGCGATGACCGACCGGATCGTCCGGGCGGTCCGGAACCCCCGGGTGACGATGCTCGGCCATCCCACCGGCCGCCTGCTCCTGGCTCGCGACGGCTATCCGGTCGACCTCGACGCGGTGATCGAAGCGGCGAGCGAGTCGGGAACGTTGATCGAGATCAATGCCAACCCGCACCGGCTCGACCTCGATTCGACCCATGCGCGAAAGGCCCGGAGCCTGGGAATCATGATCCCGATCAACCCCGACGCGCACTCGACCGGAGGGTTCGCCGATCTCGAATACGGTATTGGCGTGGCCCGCAAGGCGGGGCTCGGCCCGGCGGATATCCTGAACGCTCACGAACCCCAGGCAGTCGCGGAGATCCTCGCCAAATCACGAGCGAGAGTCCGCCCCGGTTGAATTCGCGGGGTCGCGCGGTGGTGCCGCCTTTGCGGCGATCCCGTCCGGTTCTATAATGACTTCGTGAAGAAAGGTTGTTCGGGCTATCGCCGCCGCTTGTCGATCGCCCGACCGAACTCGATCGAGCTCCGGAGTCCTGGCACACCCCTTTTCGTCGAGGAACATCGTCATGGCTCCCCCCAATCCCGTCGAGGCGAAGCCCAAGTTCTTCAGCGTCGAGGAGGCAAACAAGGCCTTGCCGCTGGTGAAGGCGATCGTCGGCGACATCGTCCAGCATTTCCAGATCGTCAACGATCTGAAGCAGCGTCTGGCCTCGGTCCATCGCGACCGCCGACGGCCCACCAACGACGCTTATGCCGAAGAGACGGCCCAGAGCCAGGCCGAACTCGATCTCGAAGAGTCAAAGCTCGCCACCTTCATCGACGAACTGAGCCGATTGGGCGTCGAGCTGAAAGGCCCTGATGGACTCTGCGATTTCCCCAGCATCCGCGACGGCCGCGAAATCTATCTCTGCTGGAGGCTCGGCGAGGCCGAGGTGACCCACTGGCACGAAAAGAACGCGGGATACGCCGGCCGGCAACCGCTCGACTGGGCTCATCATCGGTCGCAAAAACCGTTCTGATCACGGAACGCCCGGGATGGCGGGCGGAGCCCACCCTCCCGGATTCGTCCCGATTCCTCCGTTGGTAAGATTGGCCAGGGCTGTCTCGGCGCGATACACTGCTCTGATTCAGCCCGCGTTACCAGTCCCGCCAGCGAGATGATCGGCGATGAAGAGGGTGGTTACCATTGATGGCCCCGCCGGCGCGGGCAAGAGCACCGTCGCCCGGAAACTCGCCGATCGACTCGGCTGGCGACTGCTCGACACCGGCGCGATGTACCGGGCCGTCACCCTGGCGGCACTCCGCGATCGCCTGGACCTCCAGAACGACCAGGCTCTGGGCGAACTCGCCGCGAAGCTCGATGTCCAGCTCCCTGAAGGGCGGGTGCTCCTCAACGGCGAGGACGTTTCCGAGGCAATCCGGACCGTCGAGGTCACCCAGGCCACCCGGTTCTCGGCCGATAGTCCGAGCGTCCGGCGGCGACTGGTCGACTGGCAGCGCCACTTCGTCGAGAGCTTTCGCGAGGTCGTCACCGAAGGGCGCGACCAGGGCACGATCGTCTTCCCCGACGCCTACCGCAAGTTTTATCTGACCGCCAGTCACGACGAACGAGCCCGCCGTCGCCATGCGGAATTCGTGGCCCGAGGGGTGGCGATCTCGCTCGAAACCGTGCTGAAAGACGTCATCGAGCGCGACGCCCACGACTCGGCCCGAGAGATCGCGCCGATGAAGGCCGCCGACGACGCTCGACGGATCGACAGCACGGGGCTCGACCTCGACGAGGTCGTCCGCCTGATCGAACGCGAAATTCTCGAACCGACCGGCTGATTGTCCGGTCGGATGCTCGCTCACCAAGGACCGAAGCCCGCAATGCCCGACGACCCGAGTCCTCCCCTGGCGACTCCCGAAACCATCCTGGCCGCCCCCCCCAGACGCCGGGACTCCGCGCCCGCCGAGGGGGCGGATCGCTCGCGCCTGAGCTTCTTCTGGTACCGGATCGTCCAGTGGTTTTTTAGCACCTACCTGGCCGCGATCTACGGGCTCCGGGCGACCGGGCGAAAAAACATCCCGGATCGTGGAGCCTTGATGCTCGTTTCGAACCACCTGAGCCATCTCGACGTTCTCGTACTCGGGATTTTGCTTGATCGGCCGCTCAATTACGTCGCCCGGTCGACCTTGTTTTTCTTCCCGCTCGGCCTGTTCATCAAGTCGCTTGGCGCCTTTCCGATCCAGCGCGACGGGATCGGCGTTCAAGGGTTAAAGGAGACGCTCAAGCGGCTCAAGCTGGGCGGGATCGTGACCTTGTTTCCCGAAGGGACCCGGACCAGCGACGGCGAGCTGGGCGAGTTGAAGTCCGGGATCGCCATGCTCGCCGCGAAGGCCCGCGTGCCGATCCTGCCGGCGGCGATCGCGGGAACCTTCGAGGCCTGGCCCAAAACCCGGGCCTATCCCGTGCCGCACCCGATGCGGGTCCACTTCGGCGAGGTGATCACGACCGAACAGATCAAGTCGCTCAGTCCCGAAGCTCTCACCGAGCTGATCCGCGAGCGAATCCTCCAGTGACAGGTGGAGGCTCGAACCGGACTGGCCCGGCAGTCGGGAATCGACGGCTGGTAGCCGATCCCGGCGAGAATGGGTGTGCCCGGATTTTCTGGGGGTGCCATGCTCACGGAGTACCCAGAGCATGGCACCCGAAGCCTGTTTGAGCGAACTACCCCAAGAAAATACGGTTACACCCGCAAGAATCGCGGCGATCAGCCCGGGAGTTGGTCTTGCAATCGGTCCCGGGATTTGGATAATTCCTTCTTTTCCGCTACATCGAACCCGCAGTGATTTCGGGAGAGCGCGTCGTGGCCGTACCCAAGAGACGGAAATCCAAATCAGCCAAGGGGAATCGGCGAGCCCACGACTTTTTGGTCGCCCCCGCCTTGAACACCTGCCCGCAGTGCAAGCTGGCGGTCCCCCCGCACAAGGTCTGCCACCTGGTTGAGGAGTGCGGCAACATCCAGCGCTCCAAGCCGCACAATCCGACGGCCAAGGAAAAAGAAAAGGTCTGACCAGTCGGTCGGGACTTGCCGAGCCTCATTGAATCCAGCGTCCCGAGACTTCTCGGGGCTTTGAAGGAGCCCGTCCCATGGGACGTCATTGCGAAGTCAGTGGCAAGAAGACCTCGTTCGGCAACCACATCACCACCCGTGGTAAGGCCAAGTACCTCGGCGGTGTCGGAACCAAGTGCACCGGCGTGAGCCGGCGCATGTTCAAGCCGAATTTGCAGCGAATCCACGTCTGGCTGCCCAACGGCAAGACCACCCACGTGACCGTCGCCACCTCGGTCATCCGGACCGGCATCCTCACCCTCGAAGTCGACGGCAAGATGACGACCTTCCCGCTCATCAAGGCCTCAAAGGGAAGCGCCAAGGCCCGGGCCGAACTCAAGAACCTCTACCCGATCTGAAGTCGGGTCGAGAGAGTTCGAGATCAAACATCGAAGACGGGCTCACGCCGATGGCGAGGGTCCGTCTCGTTCTATTTCGAACAGTTCCGTCAGGGAAAGCCGAAAGCCAGGCAAAATTTCGCCGCCATCGAGTTCGTCGCCGATCTGGAGGATCTGAACGCTTGTCGTCGAAGTGTAAACGTAGACCTTGTTGTGGCCGGGGTAGACAACCCAGACGGCTCGACATCCAGCGGCGAAGTACTCCTCGATCTTGTCCATCAGGTCGGCGATCCAATCGGTCGGGCTAACGATCTCGATGGCGAGGTCGGGAATGACATCCCAGGCAGCTCCGCGCGGCTTCGCTCGATCGAGTGGCCACCGCTCTAGTGAGACGAATGCGACGTCGGGTCGTCGTCGAAGCATTGGCTCTTCGGCCAGGACGAAGAGCATTTCGGGAACAACTCGCCCGAGACGATTTGTCCTGGCGTGATAACCCATCGTTTGATCCAGCAGCCCAGCAATCCAACCTTCTGGAACACCCAAAGGCGGTTCCTCCACGATCTCGCCATTCACGACTTCGTAATGCTTCGTCGGCTGGACGACCAGAGCTTCGATTTCGGTTTCTTCTTCGGTTACGGTCGCCATGATTCGCCTCCGATCGCTGGGCCGATCTTCCCCTGTCAAAATTATATCAGGCCGAGGTGATGTCGTCACGGCGAGGCATTGCTCACTCCTCAAGCTGGGGCCCAAAGTTGAACAGATTCTTCTCATCGGCAAGATACAGCTCGAGAAAAGCCTCAAACGAAGGAGCCAGCGGCCAGAGTTCGAGACCTTGAGGAACAGCCACGGGCCCCACGTTGGCCGGGTCGGAATTGAGCCTGATCACAAAGTCAAACGACTCGATCAGGTGGTCCGCAAACACGAACCATTCTTCTCTGGAATCCTTCGTCTCGATCTCTCGGGCAACGTAGCCCGTGATCGGCTCGACTTTGTCGAGAGACCAGAAACAGAAGCACCAATCAGTGATCATCTCATCGCCCGTGCCATCGACGGCCGCGAAATACTCGCGAAACGCCGACGGCAGGACGACTTGATATTTCGATTCGAAAGCCTTCAGCGCAGCCGCCGAGAGCCCCGGCCGGAGCTTCATTTCTCCGGCCCATTTCGTCTTCAGTCGTTCGATGAGGTCGGCTATCAAACCTCGTCATCCTCCCGCAACTTCGCCAGGACGGCCAGGTCTTCGAGGGTCGAGGTGTCTCCCGAGCTTTCCCGACCGGCCGCGATGTCTCGGAGCAACCGCCGCATGATCTTGCCGCTCCGGGTCTTGGGCAGGGCGTCGGTGAACCGGATGTCGTCGGGACGGGCCAGGGCTCCGATCTCCTTGACCACGTGCGCCTGCAGCTCTTTCTTGAGGACGTCGGTCGCGATTTGACCCGATTCGAGCGTCACGAACGCGGCGATCGCCTGGCCTCGAAGGTCGTCGGGCTTGCCGACGACGGCGGCCTCGGCCACCTTGGGGTGACTGACGAGGGCGCTCTCGACCTCCATCGTCGACAGCCGGTGCCCCGAGACGTTCAGGACGTCGTCCACCCGCCCCATGATCCAGTAGTTACCGTCCTCGTCGCGGCGGGCACCGTCGCCGGTGAAATAGGCTCCAGGGACCTCGGACCAGTAGGTTTGCTGATACCGTTCGTCGTCGTTGAACAACGTCCGGAGCATCGACGGCCAGGGCTGCTTGATCACGAGAAAACCGCCGTGACCGGCCGGGACCGGCGTGCCGTCCTTGGTGACGATCTCGGGAACGATTCCGGGCAATGGGCGAGTCGCCGAGCCGGGGGTTGTGGGCGTGGCTCCCGGCAAGGGGGCGATCATGATCGACCCGGTCTCG
>JAJYCH010000174.1 GCA_021778575.1 Planctomycetota bacterium | reverse complement strand
GTGCTCAACATCATCAAGGGGGGAAGTTCGAGGTCGATCCTGTCGAGTCGATGCGTCTCCCCCTGAGCATCCTCGAAATAACGGCCGACGACGTCGAGCATCATCTGCCAGGCCTGGCCCTGGTTGGGGACGAATTCGCGGAGCATCCCGACCGTGATCGGCTCACGCTTGGCCCGGCGGAATTCGAGCGTTCCCAGGGTCTTCGGGACTCGCGTGAATCCCGCCTTCTCGGTCAAGAACCGACCGACCTCGAAGTCGACGCTCGGTCCTTCGATCAAGCAACGGTTGATCTTCATCCAGAAACGGTCGCCCAGGATCAGATTTGTATGGCTGGTCTCCGAATTCCCTCGGCGGATCGGCATCGGATCGACAGCCGGACCAGCCTCGATGGCCTGAGTCGAGAGACCAACCAATCGCCCTTGACGGCTCTTGATATCCCCGGGGCCGGACATCAATCGGAAGAGTTGGAGGCAAAGTTCGTCGGACGCCATCGCATCGCAGAGCAAACCTTCACCGCCCGACGATTTGATATGAGCCAGAATCAGCGCCGAGTTATTGGCGAGAACCTGTTCGGCGTCCGTCCCCGTCAGAACCGCCAGAGGGAGCTGATAGAGTGAATAATTTCCCGCACTGTCGTAGGTTCGAACATAAAGGATGACCAAAGGCGGTTGCGAGGCAGGCAACACGATCCAGTCGCGAATACTGACGGTTTCCAGAGATCGCGACTTGGAGCCAAACCAGCGCTGGCGGTTGATAAATCGAGGCAGGACGTTTCGTTCGAGAATCGCTCGCTCGCGTCCTTCCAGCAGAGTTTCCCAGCCCGCGGTAAGCGTCATTCGCGGGATCGCCTCGACCTCGTGCGTGGGAAGCTGCTCGGCAACACCAGCCGCCGAGTTGACGGCTTCAAGCTGGAACCAGATGCACGACGATGGGGCCAGCGAGAGGAAATAGGGTGCGTCGGAAATCGTCGGAAACTGGACCCGGCCAAACGTCTCGACTGGCGTCAAACCCTTCCAGCGCGAAAGGTCGATCTCGACCGGCTGGACGAACCGGGAGAGGTTCGCGACGACCAGAATCCGCTCGTCCTGATACTCGCGGAGATAAACAAGAACCTTTCGATTCCGTGGATGGAGAAATTCCAGGGTCCCCCGGCCAAACGCATGAAACTTCTTCCGCAGTGCGATCAACCGCCTCATCCAGGCCAGAAGTGAAGATGGGTCGCGCTGCTGGGCCTCGACATTGATGGCCTGGTAGCCGTAGACCGTATCCATGATCGGCGGGGCATAAAGCCGAGCGAAGTCGGCCTTCGAGAACCCTGCGTTGCGGTCGCCGCTCCACTGCATGGGAGTCCGAACGCCATCGCGGTCTCCAAGATAAATATTATCACCCATGCCGATCTCGTCTCCATAATAGAGAACGGGCGTTCCAGGCAACGAGAACAGGAGCATGTTCAGCAATTCGATCCGGCGCCGGCTATTGCCGATCAATGGCGCGAGCCGCCGACGGATGCCCACATTCAGGCGCATTCTTGGATCAGCGGCATATTCTTTGACCATGTAGTCACGTTCTTCGTCGGTCACCATTTCGAGCGTCAACTCGTCGTGGTTTCTGAGGAAGAGTGCCCACTGGCAATCGGCCGGGATGTCGGGCGTTTGCCTCATGATCTCAACGATCGGGTGGCGGTCCTCCTGACGAATCGCCATGAACATCCGCGGCATCAAGGGGAAGTGAAACGTCATATGACATTCATCACTATCACCGAAATAGGGCAAGACGTCGGCAGGCCACTGGTTCGCCTCGGCCAAAAACATCCGGTCGGGATAATGCTTGTCCATCTCCTTACGAAATTGTTTAAGAATCCCGTGGCTTTCCGGAAGGTTCTCGCAATTTGTTCCTTCGCGCTCGATCAAATAAGGGATGGCGTCGAGCCGCATCCCGTCGACTCCCATGTCCAGCCAGAACCGCATGATCTTGAAGACCGCGCGGAGTACCCGAGGGTTATCGAAGTTGAGGTCGGGCTGATGATGAAAAAATCGATGCCAGTAGTATTGCTTGGCAACCGGGTCCCAGGACCAGTTCGATGGTTCGGTATCGGTAAAAATGATCCGAACATCCTTGTATTTATCAGGAGTATCGGACCAGACATAATAATCGCGCTTGGGAGATCCCAGCGGAGCATTCCGGGCCGCCTGGAACCACGGATGCTGATCCGATGTATGATTGATGACCAGTTCCGTGATCACCCGGATACCGCGCTTGTGAGCTTCGCGAATGAACAGCCGAAAATCTTTGCGCGTCCCATAGCCCGGGTGAACGCCATGATAGTTCGAGATGTCATAGCCGTCGTCTTTGAGCGGTGACGGATAAAACGGCAAGAGCCAGATGCAAGTAATTCCGAGGTCCTGAAGGTAATCGAGCTTCTTGATCAGGCCGGGAAAATCGCCGATCCCGTCGTCATTGCTGTCGAAGAAGGCCTTGACGTGCAGTTCATAAATGATGGCATCTTTGTACCAGGATGGATCGGATTCAATCATGTGACCAGAAACTCCGGATCATGAGGCTCGGGAACAAGTCGTTGAGGACCGCTATTTTCACGAATCCGAAGCTGGTTCGGACGTCAAGAGAGCAACCGGGAATCGAGCGAGGAGAGTTACCAGCGGCACTTGCCCCCCCTCGATCACTTCGCCAGTCAAGAGGTTGGTCCAGACTCCATCGTCGATGGTCAACGTGGTCGATTCCCATTCACCACCTAGCTTGATTGGCAAGCGCACGGCCACCGTGACCGCACGTTCGGCACGAGCAAAGGCAACGACATGTGTTGAGCGCGAACCGTCCGCGACGAGCGGACGATACGTCCCCTCGGGGCCAAACCAGCCGGGCTGACGCCGACGAAGCTGGAGCGCCTGGCGAGTGACCCAGAGCTTGGGCAGCCCTTCCTCGGTTCGTCGAATGATCTCTTCGGGGGTTGGCCGCTGGTTGAGATCGTCAAGCAATCGGCGGCGGGTTGAATAATCGACGGGACGGCGATTATCGGGATCAACCAGGCTCAGATCCCAGAGCTCGTTACCTTGATAAAGGTCGGGCACGCCCGGCGCAGTCATCTTGATCAGTGCTTGTGAGAGCGAGTTGACTCGTCCCGGACCGATCAGTGGACCGACGAACCCGTGAAGATCTCCCACGAACTCGCGATCCTGCAGGATCGCCGCGACAAAATGGTTCAGTGCGGTTTCATAAATTTCGTTGGGGTTTGTCCAGGAGGTCTGGCTCTTGGATTCTCGAGCCGCCTTGAGGATATAAGCCGAGGCGCGGTCGACCTCGATCGGCCAGGCTCCGACCAGAATCTGATAGAGTAAATATTCGATATTGCGATCGGGTGCCTCGTCAGTCTTGTGTTTCTTGTTCCATTCGGACCAACGTTCAACCGCTTCGGACCAGCGGTCGGGAATCTCGGAGAGCAGCGAGATTCGCGCACGAACGTCTTCAGAACGCTTCGTGTCATGGGTCGTCGTGGAGGTCATTGACGACGGCCAGAGTCTTTGCGTGGCCTGACATTCCTGATGAAATTGATCCGGCGACATCCCAAACCGCGAGGGATCTCCGCCAACCTCGTTGAGAGCGACAAGACGATTGTAGTGATAAAAAACCGTGTCTTCGAGACCCTTGGCCATCACCGGACCGGTGTTCTGCTGAAACCGCATGACGAACTGAGCTTCGAGCTTCCCGGTGCGCTTCAAGAGCAAGAGTTCCTGGAGGAAGTCGAGCAACTCGGGGTCGAAGTCCGGCCTGTTGGCCTTGGCGGCGTCGATGGCCTCGATCACATAATTGAAGTCGGATTCGCTGACCTTGCCTTGCTCGGCCTGGATATACGTTCGATAGACCGGAAAGCAGGCGATCACCTCGCGAATCATCGCTGTCAGTTCACGCCGGGTATAGTCGCGATAGCGTTTCTGCCGTTCGCAAACTTCAGAAAGGATATTGACCAGTCGGTTGACGTCACTTGCAAAAAGCTGTTTCAGAGAAAAATATTTTTTGTCATGCACCATTTTTGTGTAATCAACCGATTCGCCGGTGAACCCCGCATAGAAATCGGTGATCGGTTGCTCGCCCGCCGGGTCAATCAGCAGACCGGCGAGCCGATTCATGAAGTCGTATCCGGTGGTTCCGGCAACGGGCCATTCTTCGGGCATGGCTTCGCCGGGCTCGAGAATCTTCTCGACCACGATCCAGCCGTTGGAGACTGCTTCATGAAGCCGCCGGAAGTACTCCGCCGGATCGCGAAGTCCGTCCGGGTGATCGACGCGCAAACCATCTAGGACACCATCATTGACCCACTTGAGAATCAACCGATGGCTATCCTCAAATACGCGAGAATCTTCCATCCGCAGGCTGATGAGAGTGTTGATGTCGAAGAATCGCCGATAATCCAGTTCCTGGACTGCGGTCTTCCAGAAGGCGAGCCGATAGTTCTGACGCTGAAGCAAGGAGTCAATCTCGGTCGAGGATCGGTTGATCCGGTCGACAACGCGATCGATTGCCCGGCCAATGTCCGGCTGTTCCACGGCGAGCCGCGCCAGTATCGAACAGATAATCTCCTTGTCGCGATGCCGACGGGTGACGCTGTCGATGTCAGTGGAGGTCGAGATCGGCAAGTTGTACAGCGAGTCGGCGAGAAACGCCAGTTCGTCCGACTCAATATCGCGTGCAGCCTCGTTGAGCAGATCGTTCAACGAACGTGGTGCCACAGGCATCACATGATCAAAATAATTGAACGTGAATCGACCGCCCGAGCGGCGGAGCTGAACATGTCCCGCGTCGATCTCGCGTCCGTAATGGTCGCCCAGGATTGGTAAGAGGACCGTGTCGCGCAGTTTCGCTTCCAGGGGTTGCCAGTCGACGTCAAAATATCCGGCGTAGCGGCTCGATGGCCCGTTCTCAAGCACATCCCACCACCAGCGATTATCGGGGCTGGCAATGCTCATGTGATTGGGAACGATATCAAGAATCTGACCCAATCCCGCCTTGCCAAGAGCCTGACACATCCGGTCGTGCCCCACGGTCCCACCAAGTTCTTCGTTGGGCCGCGAATGATCGAGGACATCGTAACCGTGGGTGCTTCCCTTTCCCGCTTGCAGATATGGCGAGGCGTAGAGATGCGACACGCCCAGGGCATGCAGGTAGTCGGCAATCTCGGCCACCTGGTCAAAGCCAAATCCGGCATGCATCTGAACACGGTAGGTTGACAGCGGAACAGGCATATCTGATCCTGATTCGATCGGTTGGTAAATGGCCGAGCAAGCCCGCTCGAGTTCGACAACTAAAACTTTCGATCGCGCCTCATGCGAACGTCGTGCCGGACATCTCGCCTGCCGTTAACCGGACCGGTTTGGACCGATGGCATGAGGTTTGCTAAAATTTTCGGACCGTTCCGGAGATGGATTTTTCGATCCCGCCGTTCTTCCGCGTGAGACCACCATGCCATTTTTTCGGGTCTGGGCTCCCCTAGCCACTCACGTCTCGGTCAAGGTTGGCGGTGATCAAGTGCCGATGGTCCGTGACCCCAAGGTCGATGGCTGGTGGTTTTCCGCCGGTCGCCATGCCGTTCCCTGGGAAGATTACAGTTTTACTATTGACGATGCAAACGACTTGCCCGACCCCCGATCCGGCTGGCAGCCTCATGGTGTGAATGGGCCTTCCCGGATCGTCGACCACGGCGAGTTTGGCTGGACTGACGAGGGATTTCAAGCCCGGCCGCTCTCCTCGGCTCTGATTTACGAACTGCACGTGGGCACTTTCACGCCCGAAGGTACGTTCGACGCCGTGATCGAACATCTCGACCATCTCCGGCGGTTGGGGGTGACCCATCTGGAGATCATGCCGGTCGCCGAATTCCCTGGTCTGTTCGGCTGGGGTTACGACGGCGTCAATCTGTTTGCCCCTCGGCATGTTTATGGTGGTCCGCAAGGGCTCAAGCGGCTCGTCGACGCCTGTCATGCCCGAGATCTGGGGGTATTGCTCGATGTTGTCTATAACCATCTGGGGCCGATGGGAAATTATTTGCCCAAGTTCGGTCCGTATTTCTCGGATCGACACCACACGCCCTGGGGCGATGCTCTGAATTTCGACGGACCATATAGCGATGAGGTTCGCCGTTACTTTTGTGATAATGCGCTGATGTGGCTGCGAGACTATCATCTGGACGGTCTGCGGCTCGACGCGGTTCATGCGATCGTCGATACCTCGGCCACCCCGTTTCTCGAACAACTGGCAATCGAGGTCGACGTCTTGAAGGCTCATCTGGGACGTCATCTCGTCTTGATCGCCGAGAGCGATCTGAATGATCCCCGGATCGTTCAACCCCGAGAGTCTGGCGGCTTTGGTCTTGATGCTCAGTGGTCGGACGACTTCCATCACGCGCTCCATTCGATCATCACCGGCGAAACGAATGGTTATTACTCCGACTTTGGATCGATTCGCGACCTTGCCACCGCATTTGAGACAGCTTATGTCTATACCGGCAGGCGTTCCAACTTCCGGATGAAGTCACATGGACGTCCACCGGTCGGCCTGTCGGGAAACCAGTTTCTCGGCTATGTCCAGAACCACGACCAACTCGGTAACCGGGCGAGGGGGGATCGTCTCTCTCATCTGACCACTCTTGATCGGTCCAAGATCGCCGCCGCTCTGGTCTTGACTGCCCCGTTCGTGCCGATGCTCTTCCAGGGGGAAGAATTCGGCTCGTCCTCGCCGTTTCAGTATTTCGCCGACTTCGCCGAAAATCCTGAACTGGCTCGCGCGGTCGTTGATGGCCGAAGGAAGGAATTTGGTCAATTCGGCTGGAAGCCAGACGACGTCCCGGACCCGGGCTCGCCCGAGACATTCGAGCGTTCCAAGATCGCCTGGTCCGAAAAGGAGAACGAGCCGCATCGGGCACTACTCGACTGGCACATCCAACTGATCGAGCTTCGGCGAAAATATGCCCAGTTGACCGACGGACGGCTTTACCGCGTCGTCACCGAATTCGACGAGCACGAGCAATGGATGACAATTGAGCGCGGATTGGTCTCGATCCTGGTGAACTTCTCCGACCAGCCCCGAGCCATCCCGATCCGCGATGGGCGACCAACCGGTTTGCTACTCTCAAGCGTGGCCGAACCGATCGAAATGTCTGATGAGTCGATTCGATTACCGGCGAATTCCCTGGTGATTCTCGGCCCGATGTTGCAAACCCAGGTTCATTCGATTTTCCGGAACTCGGTCGAGTCCGCGACCGATTGACGATCAGACGGAGAGTTTCGCCTCCCGGAGGGTCCGGGCCACGATCCGGTCGATCAGCGGACGATGACCGATCCCGGGTCCTTCGGGAACTTTGACCACGCCTCGCTCGGCGATGATCGGCGGGTCAACGATCTCGTCACGATAATACTTGTCCGACCCAGAGATATCGCCGGGCAAGAGAAAGTTGGGGAGACTGGAGATCGCCAGGTTCGCCGCCCGGCCAATACCGAACTCGTGCATCCCGCCGCACCAGACCGGAATATTGCGTTCCTGGCAGATGTCATGGACTCGTCGCGCTTCGCGGAGCCCACCGACCCGGCTGACCTTGATATTGATGATCCGGCACGAGCCCAGATCGATCGCCTTCCGCGCATCCGCCGCGGAATGAATACTCTCGTCAAGACAGATCGGCGTCCGCACTTCGGCCTGGAGCCGGGCGTGATCAACGATGTCGTCATGAGCCAGCGGCTGCTCGATGAGCAAGAGATCAAAATCATCGAGTTGCTTGAAGAGAGGAATGTCTTCGAGCGTATAGGCCGAGTTCGCGTCCACCTGGAGCGGAATGTCGGGATAGCGGTCACGGACCAGTCGGACAATCGCCAGATCCCACCCCGGCGCAATTTTGAGCTTGATCCGCTGATAGCCTTCGGCGACGTATCGATCCACCTGATCGAGCAGAATGGCGGCGTCGTTTTCAATTCCCAGGCTGACACCGGAAATGATCTCGGATCGGGTGCCACCGAGCATTTGAGCGAGCGAGAGCCCCGACGATTGACCGAGAATATCCCAGCAGGCCATCTCGAAACCGGCCTTCGCGAAGTTGTTCCCCTTGATCGGACCAAATAAATTCACCAGGTCGTCGATCGTCTCCCAGCTTCGGCCCAGCACCGCGGGAGCGATAAAGTC
>JAJYCH010000173.1:394-8209 GCA_021778575.1 Planctomycetota bacterium | reverse complement strand
AACAGCGCGACAACGTCGCGATAGGCGGTACGCCGCAGAGCTCGCGGGTTCATCGGCACCACGCCCCATTCCTGTCCACGCTCGGCCAGAGGATCGGGCGGCGCACCGATACGGGCGCCCGTAGCAAATACCTGCTGGCCTCCCCAGACATCCGCACCATCCGGAGACGAAGACACCGGATCGGGACTAGGCCTGGCATCTGTCTTTGACACGGGTTTGGCCGGAACGGCGGGTGGAGTCGCCGATTTGGGCTCTGCATCCGGCTTCAAGAGTTCGCCAACGCTCGTTTCCAGCGTCGCGAGGTAGTCGGCGATGCTCCAGGCCACCTTCTGCCCATTGGTGGTAAGCTCCACGCCGCTTACCAGTTCCGGTACGGTCTCGAATTGAAACTGGACCGGGAGGTTGGGACCAAACGTTTCCTTGAAGGCCTTTTCAATCTCAGCTTGCTGGGCTATGGGCAGATCGAGGGCGCTGCGAACCTTCGCCTTGCAAGGCGTCTTCTTGAGGGCATCGGCGATTTGATCCTTCGCCGGCCCCTTCAAGTCCTTCAAGCGGGCGATGAACACTTCGCTCATTCGCGCTTCCAGGCACGGTGTCGCGAGATCGGCCAGCGTCTTCCTGGCGATGGCGAAGACCTGATTCTGGGTCCACAGGCGGATTTCCTGATTCAGATGTTGTTGTTCGGTTTGAAGCGCGGCCTGGCGGCTCGCCCGCAAGGCGTCGCTATCCTTCCTGGCCTTGTCGAGCAGTTGCATGCGTTGTTTGTTGGCCTCGTCGGTGGCTTGAGCCAGTAGCGCCGCGCGTTCCTGGTCGAACGCCTCGTTCTTGTGCTGGAGATCGTCGGACTTTGTTTGTGCCGCCGCCTCTTTGGCGACCGCGGCGGTGAGTTGCTCGGCAATCCCCTTCTCGCGAGCGTCGATGGCCTGGAGAATGGGCTTGTAGAGAAATCGCTTCAATAACCAGACCAGGATGAGGAAGTTGATCGCCTGGGCGACGATGGTGAACCAACCGTTGATCATGGCTCACTTCCCCGTATGTTGGGCGATCACGTGGTTCCAGAACGGGTTGGCGAAGATGAGGATCATCGAGACCACGAAACAGTAGATGGCAATTGATTCGATCATCGCCAGACCCACGAACAGGGTCCGAGTGATCGTGGGCGCGGCGTCGGGCTGCTGCGCCAGCGAACTCAACGCCGTCGAGACGGCTTTCCCTTCGCCGAGCGCCGGCGCGATGCTGCCCAGGCCGATCGTGAGACCAGCGGTGAAAATCGAGGCGGTCGCGATCAGAGTCATGCTATCCATAAGGGTCCCTTTCGTGGCTCGTGGTCCGGACTCAAACCCCGCGAGTTCGCGTCGCGGCGGCGATGTAAACCGTGGCGAGGATGCTGAAGATGTAGGCCTGGACCATGCCGGTCAGCAGGCCGAGCAGGTTCATGATGATCGGGAAAAACAGCGGGGTAATCGTGAGCAAGATGGCGATGATCATCGCCCCGCTCATCATGTTGCCAAACAGGCGGACGGCCAGGGCCAGGGTCCGCGAGAGTTCGCTGATGATATTGAACGGCAGCATGATGACGGTGGGCTGTAAATACGACTTGAGATAACCACCCAGTCCTTGCCGTTCGATGCCAAAGAACGGCACGGCGACGAACACGCAGAGCGCCAGGGCCGAGGTCGTCGAGAGCGACCCGGTCGGGGGCTCGTACCCAGGGAGGATCGTGGCGAGATTGGACACGGCGATGAACAGGAACAAGGTTCCAATAAAGGCGATGTATTTCTCGGGATGATCGAGACCCACCCCTTTGATCTGGCCCTGGATCGAAGTGACCACGATTTCGAGGAAGCCTTGCCAGCGCGAAATCTTCCCTTCCGTCGCGAGCTTGCGAGTGACGAGGATTGCCCCGAGAGTCATCGCGAGCATCAACGCCCAGGTCGTGACAATCGTGCTGTTCAGAACCACTGGCCCGTACCGCCAGAAGACCAACTCATCGGGACTGATACGCATGGCTTGCCTCCAGTTCCTGATCGCCGCGCGTTTCCGCCGCTCCTCGCGAGAGCCGTTTGACAACAAGGAAACGAGCGATCAGAAATCCCAGGAGACACGCCACGATCCGCGACCAATGCCCCTGCGCGACCAGAGAGAAGCCCGTCAGGATCAGGCCGGTCCGCAGGACCAGACTGCCGAGGAACCAGATCGCCGGCTGTTCGGATCTGACCACTTTCTGCACCGTCCACCAGAGGCCGCCGAAGAAGAACATGCCAAGCACGGCTCCGGCGACGAAGGCGACGGTAAGGTGAGGAAGGTCACTCATCCGATTTCTCCTGCATTTGCTGATATTCCGAGTCGACCCAGTGCCAGGCATTCCAGCAGCCGATGACCAGGCCGAGGAGAAGTAGCATCAATGTCCATGAATAAGGACTCGGATAACGTCGATCGATCCAGATTCCGAGTGCCGCGCCGATCAGGGTCGGAACAGCCACCGACCAGCCGATCAGTCCCGACATCCCCAGGCCGAACCAGACGCTCTTCATCCCCTCTCGCCGAGCCTTCAACATCCGCCTGGCCTGGGTGCCGACCAACCGGCTGAAGGGTGACTCCTCGCCATTGCCATTTGTTTTGGGTTCTTCATTCATGTTGAAATTCCATGAAGCGGCGGATGAATCCGCTCTCCATCTTCGCGAGGACCAATTGAACACCTTGCTCCTGCTGGTCGAGTTCGAGAAACTCCCGCTTCACGGCGGCGTGGAGTTGCTCGAGGTCCGTCCCGCCGATGGCGTCGCGCACCGAGACCAGGACATCCATGCCCGTCTTGACCAGCACTCCTTGATCGACGGCCAGGTAAACTTGGCCTGACTCTTTCTCGTAGCTCAAAATCCCCGGTGCCAGGGCCGCCGCGCAGTCGAGACGTTGAGGCAAGATTCCCAGGGAACCCTGAAGCGTCTCGGCCACGATCCGTTTTACTTCCTTCTCATCCGCGAAGACACGGTAGGGGAGGAGGACTTTGAGATTAATGGGAGCCGCCGCCCGGCCTGGCCGCAATTTTGGGCTTCGTGGCCGCCACTGGCTTGGCCGCCTTGCCCTTGGCCTCGTCGATGGCACCGATCATGTACAAGGCACTTTCGGGATAGTCCTTGAACTCGTCGTTCAGGATCCGCCGACAACCGTCGATCGAGTCCTTCAGGCTGACGGCCTTCCCTTTGATGCCGGTGAACTGCTCGGTCGTGAAGAATGGCTGGGTCAGAAATCGCTCCAGCTTCCGGGCGCGATCGACGACCTTGCGATCATCGGTCGAGAGTTGTTCCATGCCGAGCATGGCGATGATGTCCTTGAGGTCCTCGTACTGCGCGAGCGTCTTGCGAATCTCCTGCGACAGGAGATAATGCGGCTCGCCGATGATGGTCGGAGTCGCCATCTTGGAGTTCGATTGCAGCAGGTCAACCGCCGGGAACAGCCCTTCGCTCGCTCGCTTGCGGGATAACGCGATCGACGCGGAGAGATGCGAGAACGTGTGGACCGCCGCCGGATCGGTCAGGTCGTCCGCCGGCACGTATACCGCCTGGATCGACGTGATCGCGCCCGAATCGGTATTGGCGATCCGCTCCTCCAGCCCCGACAATTCAGTGCCCATCGTCGGTTGATAGCCCAATCGCGACGGCATCTGCCCCATCAGTCCGGAAACCTCCATGCCGGCCTGGATGAAGCGAAAGATGTTGTCGATCAGCAAGAGCACGTCGAGGTGCTCATCATCCCGGAAATACTCGGCCATCGTGAGCGCGGCCAGACCGACCCGGAACCGGGCGCCCGGTGGTTCGTTCATCTGGCCGAATAAGAGGACCATGTGATGGAGCACGCCGGCGTCCTTCATCCCCTGGTAAAGTTCCTCCCCTTCGCGACAGCGCTCGCCGATCCCACAAAACATACTCACGCCTTGCTGGTGGCCGACCATGTTGTGGATGATCTCCGTGAGCAAGACCGTCTTGCCCACGCCCGCGCCCCCGAACAGCCCGGCCTTTCCACCACGTTCGAGCGGGACCAGCACGTCGATGACCTTGATACCGGTCTCGAAGACCTCGGACTTGGTGGAACGACCGATCAGCGGCGGCGGGTCGCGATGGATGCTCCGCCACTGAACGTCGGTCGGCGCCGGTTGGCGATCGATCGGGTTGCCGAAGACGTCGAACATCCGCGACAGAATCGCCTTGCCGACCGGTACCTTCAATGGTCCGCCTGTGTCCTCCACCTCCATGCCTCGGGCCAGCCCCTGAGTGGGATTCAAGGCAATCCCTCGGACGTGATCGACGTCGAGCTGCATCATCACCTCGATCGAGACGCCGTGTTCCTTCCCGGCCCTCAGCAACGAGTAGATGGGCGGCAGGCGGTCCTCGAATGTCGACGACGCTCCCTCGAACCGACGTGATCACGCCTCGATTGGTTTGGACCGCTCCCTGAGCTGTCGTGGCCAGGTCAATCATGGGTTGTGTCTTCTCATAGGAACCACTCGGCCCGAAATCGACCCCGGAGAGTCTTATTTTTCGGCGACCGTTTCGGGCTTGGGGTCATACCAGCCCCCGTCGGCGGCAATCAGTTCATCCGCCTCTTCGGGACCCCATTTGCCGCGATCGTAGGGGCGCGCGGGGTGGTGATTTTCGAGAACAGGATCGACCACCGCCCAGGCAGCCTCGACCGAATCCTCACGCGTGAAGAGCGCGCCATCGCCGGCCATGGCGTCGCCCAGGAGCCGCTGGTAGGGCGATTCTTCTCCCGACTGTTCTTCAGCCAGATAGAGCTCTCGCTGGTCGCCGACGAACTCATTCCCAGGATGTTTGACGCGAGCGGCAAGGGCGATGGCGGAACAGGGAGAGAGTTGGAACCGCAGATAATTGGACCGGCCGGTCGTCGGCGCTGAATCGGCGAAAAGGCGCTGGGGCGGCGGTTTCAGTTCCACCAGAACCTCGGTCGCTGAGGCAGCGAGGTATTTGCCGGAGCGGAGGTACCAGGGCACTCCCTTCCATCGCGGCGAGTCGATCGAGAGCCGGAGGGCACAGTAAGTCTCGACATCGGAGTCTTTCGCCACGTCCGGTTCGTCACGGTAGCCGGCATATTGACCGCGAACCAGGTCATCGGGCTTCAAGGGGCGCATCGCTCGAAAGACCTTGGCCTTTTCGCCATGGACTGCGCCGAAATCGCGCTCGGACGGCGGCTCCATGGCAAGGAGGGCGACGACCTGGAAGAGGTGGTTCTGGATCACGTCGCGGAGACAGCCGGCAGACTCGTAAAACGCTCCTCGCCCGTTCACACCGAAAGCCTCGGACAGGGTGATCTGGACGCTGGCCACGAAGTTGCTGTTCCAGATCGGCTCCAGGAATGAATTGGCGAACCGGAAATAGAGGATGTTCATGATCGCCTCCTTGCCGAGGAAGTGGTCGATCCGGAAGATCGAGTCCTCAGGGAACACGGACCGCGCGACCTGATTGAGCTGCCTCGCGGAGGCCAGGTCCCGACCGAATGGCTTCTCGACGATGACTCGCCCATTCTCGCCCAGGCCCGCGGCACCAAGCCCTTTGATCACCGTCGAGAAGAGGGAGGGTGGGATGGCGAGGTAGTGCGCCGGGCGGCGGGCGCCACCCAGCGCCTGCTTGATCGACTGGTAAGTCTGCTGATCCGCATAGTCCCCGCTGACGTAGTGCAACAGTGAGAGCAGCTTCTCCAGATCGGCGGGGTTTTCGGACACGCCCGCTTGTTTCAGGCTGTCCTTGACGCGGTCGTGGAGCTGATCCAGACTCCACTTCGGGAGGGCGACGCCAATGACAGGAACCTTCAACGTGCCACTCTTGACGAGCGCGTAAAGCGCCGGGAAGATCATCTTGTGGGCAAGATCACCTGTGACGCCGAAGAGCACCAACGAGTCTGAATGGACGGGGATCATCGAATGTCTCCCTTCTCAAGCATCGCTAGTCCAATGGAAATGCTCATGTTTCCACTTCCTGGTTCTCAAGCAGCCGCACTTTGGCCATCCGGCGCAGGCGGCGCTCAGTGTCAAGGTCAATAACTTCGTGACCCGAGCCAGGGAGCGACTCCTCGCCCTGAGTTCTCAAGGCGAACCCTCCTTGATCCCAGGCGATACCCACTCTCATCCGGATTTCTCCCGGATCTGCCGGAGCAAGTCATGGGTGCGTTTGCAGACGTTATCCACGGTGAATCCATACTGTTCCATCACGACCGGCCCGGGGGCCGAGGCCCCGAATCTGTCCACCCCGATCACGCTCATCTGAGGCCCGACATAGGATTTCCAGCCGAGAGTAGCTCCGGCCTCGATCGCCAGAAGGGGCACGCCCAGCGGCAAGACTTCATCCCGATACGAGTTTGACTGCATCGAGAAGACCTCCGTGCTCGGCAGGCTGACCACCCGGGCCTGGACGTCCTCGGTGGCCAGCCGATCCCGCGCCCCGAGCGCCAGGTGAACCTCGGAACCCGTCGCGATCAGGATGATATCGGGCTGCCCACCCGTCGGAGAATCCGCGAGGACATAGCCACCCAGCGTTACCCCCGCCGATAGCGCCGGGAAGTGATCCAGGTCGAGCACGGGGAGCCCCTGGCGAGTCAGGGCAAGAGCCGTGGGACCGTTCCTCCGCCCGATGGCGATCCGCCAGGCGACGACCGTTTCGTTCGCATCCGCCGGCCGGATCACGACCATCCCTGGGATCGACCTCAACCCCACGAGTTGCTCGACCGGCTGATGGGTCGGGCCGTCTTCGCCCATGGCGATGCTGTCGTGGGTGAAGATGTAGATCACGGGCAGGCCGTTCATCGCCGCCAAACGCATTGGCGGACGCATGTAGTCGCTGAAGATCAGGAAGGTCGACCCGAACGGGATCAGGCCGCGATGCAACGCCATGCCGTTCATGATCGCACCCATCGCATGCTCACGAATGCCGAAGTGCATGTTGCGTCCCGCCCAGTTCTCCGGCTCGAAGTTCCCGGCTCCGTCCATGTTCGTATGGGTGCTGGGAGCCAGGTCGGCCGAGCCTCCCATCAACTCGGGTAGGTGACGGCCCAGGATCTCGATCGTCTTTCCCGAGGCGATCCTGGTCGCCATTGGTCCATCGGTCGCGGCGAATCGGGGAAGGTTCTCGTCCCAACCTGGTGGGAGCCGACGATCGGTGACCCGCCGGAACTCGGTTGCCAGCTCCGGGTTTTCCTGGGCATAAGCCGCGAACCGCGACTCCCACTCGCTCTGAGCGAGACTCCCGCGCTCAATCGCTTCCCGGAAATGTTCCCGGGCCTCCTCGGGAATCGCGAAGGTAGGTTCCACCGGCCAGCCAAGTCCCTCCTTGGTCAGACGAACTTCCTCCGGTCCCAGCGGCTCACCGTGGGCGGCGGCGGTATCCTGCTTGTGAGGACTTCCGAAGCCGATGTGGGTCCGGACTTGAATCAAGGAAGGCCGATCCATCTCCTTGCGGGCCGCCTCCAGCGCTCCGGCGATCCGGTCGATGTCGTTGCTCTGTTCGACCCGCTGGACGTGCCAGCCGAAAGCGGCGAAGCGAGCCATCCGATCTTCGGTGAAGGCCAGCTCGGTACTGCCTTCGATCGTGATGTGATTATCCGCGTAGAGGACGATGAGCTTGCCCAGCCGGAGGTGACCGGCCTCCGACCCGGCCTCGGACGAGAGCCCTTCCTCCAGGTCACCATCGCTGGCCAGGACATAGGTGAAATGGTCGACGATCGAATGCCCTGGTCGATTGAAGCGAGCCGCCAGAGCAACCTCGGCGATCGCCATGCCGACGGCGTTGGCCAAGCCTTGTCCGAGAGGGC
>JAJYCH010000173.1:0-384 GCA_021778575.1 Planctomycetota bacterium | reverse complement strand
CGGTGGTCGCTTCGACGCCAGGGGTCTTGCCGTACTCCGGATGACCAGGCGTCTTGCTCCCCCACTGGCGGAACCGCTCCAGTTCCTCCAGGGAGAGGTCGAATCCAGTCACATGCAGCAAAGCATAAAGAAGCGCGCAACCATGTCCGGCCGAGAGGACGAAGCGATCCCGGTCGGCCCAGAGAGGATCACGCGGGTTGAACTTGAGCGAACGATCCCAGAGGGCGTAGGCCATGGACGCCGAACCCAGGGGCAAACCGGGATGACCGGACTCGGCCCTCTGGACGGCGTCCACGGCCAGGAATCGCAGCGTGTTGACGCAGAGTTCGTCCAGCTCGGGCGGGGCGATAGTGGCGGATTGGCTCATGATATTCTGGATTCCCC
>JAJYCH010000172.1 GCA_021778575.1 Planctomycetota bacterium | reverse complement strand
AGCGGTTGCCCTTTGACGTCGAGCCGGAACGTCACCTCGGGCCGGTCGACCTGGATCGAGGTCGGCATCGCTTGACCCCGGATCAAGCGGCTGATCGAGACGTTCGTCGCGATCCGATCGGCCGAGAACCAGACGGGCGAGTCGCTCGCGGGCGTCTCGCTCAGCTTCAGGCCGGTGATTCCCGACGATTGCCAGTTGAACCACCAGTTCTGGAAGACCACTTTTCCCTTGTAATGAGCCTGCAACTGGCTGAGGATCACCGCCGGGACGACCCAGGTCCGGACCACGAAGAATCCGGCCACGATGATCGCCAATCCCACCCCGAACCAGCGCCATTTTTTCGAGGTGAAACGCATCGCAATCCCCTTTGGTCGTGGCCGGCTCGACCGTTGCCGAGGGAAACCGTTGTCGCTCCTTCCTTTTCCCTTCCGGAAAAAACGGAGCCATCCTCTTCCTTAGGATCGGCTCATTCCTGAAAACCCCGTGATCGAATCAATCGCCGGGGTTCGGGTCTTGCGGGTTGTCGGGATGGCGTGAAGTTTCCGGGACGGGTGGGCTTCGCCCGTCCCCGAACTTCCGTCGGAGGTGCTCACTTCGGCGCCCGAACCGGCTTGCCGTCGGGGTCGACGATCCGGATGTCCTTGAATCCCATCGCCTTGAGCTTGGGCTCGACCGACTTCCGGTCACCGACGATCAGGATCGTGCGCTCGTCGGGGGCGACCACCTGGTTCATGCTCTGGCGAATCTGGACGTTGGGGGCGGCTTCGAGTTTCTGGAGATAGGTGTCCAGATAGTCTCCGGGAAGATTGTAGAGAATCATCGTGGCCAGAACCCCGGCGATGCTCCCGGGATCTTCGAACGACTCGGGAAACGACCGCTGTTCCGCGTCTCGGGCGATGGCAATTTCCTCGTCGGTCAGCGGGTGCTGGAGCGGCAAGGCGTCGAGTTCGCCGAGGATCTCCTTGAGCGCTTCCACCGTGACATCCGCCCGGACTGACGTTCCCACCTGCCAGGTTCCGCCGGTCCGCCGATAACCGAAGTTCGACCCACAGCCGTAGCTATAGCCGTTCTTCTCGCGGAGATTGGCGTTGAGCCGGCTGAGGAAGTCGGCCCCGACGGTATGGTTGGCGATCATCGTGGCGAAGTAACGGGGGTCGTCGAAACCGGCCCAGCGCCGGCCGACGCTGATGACGCTCTGGACCGCGCCCGGTTTGTCGGCCAGGTAGACGACATTCGGGACCGGCTTGAAGTCGCTCAGCGAGCGAGGGCTTGGCTTCGGGCCAGTCGTCTTCCAGCCGCCGAGCGTCGATTCCAGGGTCGCCACCAGCGAATCGGGCTCGACGTCGCCGACGACGATCAGGGTCGACCGGTTCGCGGCATATTTGGCCTCGAACTGACGGATATCGTCGAGGGTCAGCCCTTTGACCGTGTCAATGTAGCCCGAGCCCGGCAAGCCGTAAGGGCCGGTGCCGAACAGGAGCGCCGCGAAGGCCCGCTGGGCAATCCAGCGAGGGCTATCCGGCCCCTGGAGCAGGGCGTCGAGTTCGAGCTTCTTCTCCCGCTCGAAATCGACCGGATCGAACCGAGGCGCCGTCAAGATCTCGCCCAGAAGCCCGAGCGCCGGCTTGAGGTTCCGACCCAGGACCGACACGCTGACGGTCGTGAAGTCGTTCGAAGCACCGGCCGAGAGCGACACGCCCAGGGTTTCCAGTTCCTCGGTCAATTCGTTGGCGGTCTTCGACTTCGTCCCTTTGTCGAGCAAGGTCGCCGTCAGGTTGGCCAGACCGGTCTTACCGGCGGGATCGTCAACCGTTCCCACCGGGATCAGCAACTGTGCCTGAACGATCGGCAAGGTCTTCCAGGAAACGACCCAGACGTCGATCCCGTTCGAGAGGGTCTTCCGGACATAGCGCGGAGCCTGCCAGGGAGGCGTCGGCGATGGTCCCGGCATCTCTTTCCAGAGGGGCGAGTCGGCAATCTTGGGCGGTTCGACCGAGGCGGGAACCGCCGACGGATCAGGGTTCGGGCCCACCTGCTCGACCGTGCTCTTGGCCTGGTCGGGCTTCGCCGGCGCGATCGTCAGCGTGAACTTTTCGGGGCGGAGATACTTCGCCGCGACCCGGGACAGGTCGGCCGGCGTGACCTGGTAATAGCGGGCGTAATCTTTCTTGTAGAACTCGGGGTCCCCCTTCTCGACGAAGTTGATCGCCAGGAGGGTCGCTCGACGGAGCGACGAGGTGAGCGACGTGTAAGTCTGCCGCTCGAACTGGGCGAGGGCCCGGGCCAGTTCGCCGGCGGTCGGGGGATGGACCTTCAAATCTTCGAGCGCGGCGGTCAGTGCCTTCGCCAGGTCGTCGGTCGACTTCCCTTCGACGGCCGTCGCGTCGATCGTGAACAGTCCGGCCACTTCTTTGGTGTCCGACCCGGCATCGACATCACCGGCCACGCCTGCCTCCTTGACCAGGGCCCGGTGAAGCCGGGACGCTTCGCCGTCGGAGAGGACCGAGGCCAGAAGGTGCAGAGCCGGGGCGTCGGGATGGTCGTCGTCCACCGTCGGCCAGGCCCAGTAGAGCTTCGGCAGGGTGACCTTGTCGACCAGCGCCAGGTCGGTCGATTTGGTCAAGCTCGGGGTCGGAGCGGCGACCGGCTTGATCGGCTTGCCGGCGGGGATGGGGCCAAAATACTTGGCGATCGCCGCCTTGGCCTGGGCCGGATCGAAATCGCCCGCCAGGCACAGACAGGCATTCCCGGGATGATAGAACTCGCCGAAGAACCGCCGGAGATCGTCGAGCGAGGCGGCGTCGAGATCCTTCATCGAGCCGATCACCGACCACGAATAGGGATGCCCCTTCGGAAAGACATGCGCCAGGATCGCCTCTTCGGAAGCGCCATAGGGCACGTTGTCGATCGACTGGCGGCGCTCGTTCTTGACGACCTCGCGCTCGGTGTCGAACTTCTCCTTGTCGAGCGCCGTGGGCAGGTAGGCCAGCCGCTCGGCTTCGAGGTAAAGTGCCCGGTCGAGGAACGCCGTCGGCACGGTCTCGAAATAGACGGTCAGGTCCTCGCTGGTGAAGGCGTTCGACTGGGCGCCGGTTTCCTGGAGCGGGATATCGTAGTTGGGGACGTTCTTGGTCCCGCGAAACATCATGTGCTCAAAGAAGTGCGCGAAACCGGTCCGCCCCGCGCTCTCGTTCTTCGACCCGACGTGATAGGCGACGCAAACCGTGACCCTCGGCACGCTCGGGTCGCGATGGAGCACGACTTCCAGGCCATTGGGCAGCCGGTACGATTCGATCGGCAGGTTGGGAACTTTCGGCTCGTCGGCCCTCGTGGTCAAAGGAATCATCAGCAGGACGACGAGCAAGAGATTGCGAAACATGAAGCAGACCTTCCGTGAAAGAAATGTCCCGTCGTCAGGAAGCGGCCCGACCGACAGGACGCGAGCGGATGGATCAATGAAAAGGGTTCCGGCCGAGTAGGCATGCTCAATTTTTTTCGGGCTTGATGGTGTCGATCTCCGGTCGGGTGGTTTTCTGGAGCCGGGCCGCGACCTCGCCGACCTGGCGGAACGCGCGGAGAACATTGCCGCCGAGGATCTTGTGGATGTCCGTCTCGCTGTAACCGCGATTGACCAGCTCCTGGGTGAGCCGGGGGTAGGTCGAGACGTCTTCGAGACCGTCGGGGACCGTGTTGATCCCGTCGAAGTCCGAGCCGATCCCGACATGGTCGATCCCGGCGACCTTGACGATCTGATCGATGTGGTCGGCCACGTCCTTGATCGTCCCGTGGCGAGGCTTGGGATGCTTCGCGTTGTAATCGGCCAGCGCCGCGTCGTACTCGGGCTTGTTGGGATATTTGTCCCGGAGTGCCCGGCGTTCCTGCCACTGTTGTCCGGCTTCGGGAACGATGAACCCCGGATAGAAGTTGACCATGATCACACCGCCGTTCCTGGGCAATTCCTTGAGGATCTGGTCGGGCACGTTGCGCGGGTGGTCGGAGATCGTCCGGGCGCTGGAGTGGCTGGCGATCACCGGGGCTTGCGAGACCCGCAAGACGTCGGCCATCGTGCTCGGGGCGATGTGCGAGATATCCACGAGCATCCCCAGCCGGTTCATCTCCTTCACCACCCGTTCGCCGAACGGAGTCAAGCCGTCGTGCTTGGGGTCGTCGGTCGCGGCGTCGGCCCAGGTCAGGTTCTTGTTATGGGTGAGCGTCATGTACCGGGCTCCGAGCTTGGCGAACGCTCGGAGCTGCGCCAGGTCGTCTTCGATCGCGATGCCGCCCTCCATCCCGATCAGCGAGGCGATCTTTCCCGCCTTGACGATCCGCTCGACATCGTCGGCCGAGTAAGCCATGGCGAAGTCGTCGGGATATCGTTCGACCATCCGGTTGACCAGGTCGATCTGTTCGACAACCGTCTTCGCCGGGAATTCGTGATCGCTGGGGATATAGACCGACCAGAACTGAGCCTTGACGCCCCCTTCACGGAGCCGAGGAATGTCGGTATGCCCCGACGACAGCCGTTTGGAGAGGTCGATCTTGTCGAGCCCCATGTCGTTCTCGGTCCGGAGCCGCCAGGGAAGGTCGTTGTGACCATCAAAGAGCATCCCCGACTCATGGATCTTCCGGGCTTTCTCCGAGACGACCGGCGGGTCATCAGCCTGGACCAGCCCGGCCAGCGTGGGGAGAAGAACGAGCGCCAACGTGGCAAGGCGGCGGATCGGCATGGACTTCGGACCTCGGAGGGAGTCGCGTCGATTCGGTGCGCGGAATTCTCTCAAAGCCCTATTCTGATGATTGCCAGGCCGGGTCGCAACCGCCGACCGCGGTTATGGGGATTGGTTTGGATTCCCCGGCTCGCAACTTCTCCCATGATTTTCCCGTGATCCGCTCGACCACCCGGATCGCTGAAAGGACGGTGGCCATCGTCCCTTGTCCAGGGAAAACCGAGTCGCCCACGACCCAGAGGTCAGGTCCAAGGACATCGGCGTCGACCGCCAGGAACGTGCTGTTCGACCGGCTCACCGGCGGTCCGCCGACCGCCCCTTGGGTTCGTCTTGTATACCGGGCGAAGCTCCGAGGCGACGCGAATTCGGCGTGGACCAGGTTCGACGGAGCCTCGGGCAGGGCTTTGCCGAGCGCCTGGAGCAACCGATCGCGATAGACCGATTTCTTCTGCTCGTAGCCGGCCGGGTCGAGATCCGCCCAGTCGGCCGGTCGGGTGTGGGTCGACATCGTCGCGACCCGAACATCAGGCGGCCCGTATCCGGGATCTTCGAGCGGTGAGAGCGACACCAGGACGTTATTTCCGTCATGGATCGGCCGATCGTAAGCCTGCAAAACCTGATGGAACAGTGGCGAGTCGTCGGGAACGGCCCGGCGGTCGATCGCCAGATATCCCGTGAACGCACTCCAGGCGGCTCGCGACTTTTGCTCGCGGGAGGCGAGCCGCCCCGAGATCGGTCGGGCGAGCAGTCGAGCCGCCAGGTCGAGCGGCAGGTTGAAGGCGACCTGGCGGGTCATCAGCCGATCGCGTCGGCGAGTCCGGACCACGAATCCCCCTGATTCGAGCGGTTCCACCGCGTCGACGATCCTCGCGGTCCGGAGGTCGCCGCCGTTCGCCGCGAATGCCTGGCCGATTCCTTCGGCCAGGGCCCGCATTCCGCCTCGGGGCCGGCTCATCCCGAGTCGATAGGCCTGGAGGCAAGCCGCCGCGTTGGCGAACGGAACGGTTTCGGGACCGGCCTGCGCGGTGTCTTGCAGAAGCATCGCCACCAGCGACCGGAACGGCACGTCGCGATCGAGCCCGAGCAATTTCAAGACGTCCAGTACGGTCAGCGTCCAGGTCGAGGCCGCCAGGAGCCCGGCCGGGCCAAGGATCTTGAGGTCGTGCGCGACGTCGGCCAGGGTCCGGATCGGCAGGCGAGGAACCCGGCTCGCGACCCGAAAGAGTTTGGTCCCGACGGCTTCCTGGAGTCGCCAGAATAGCCGACGGGCGCCGTCTTGTCCGGGAAAAAGCGTCCGGCAGTCGGCTTCGAGCCGCTTCGAGTCGGGCGTGATATTCAGGGTCCGGTCGGGCAGATGGACCCGGTAGGCGGAGGTCGGGACCGCCTCGAACGGCACGCCGATGGTCGTCAACAGGTCGCCGATCGGCTCCCCCGGGTTCAGACCCATCAGGGCCGTCGCGCCGGCGTCGAAGGTGTGGACCCCTCGACCAAAATAGCCGGCGCAGCCGCCCAGCTTGGTATGAGCCTCAAGCAGAGCCACGCGGAGCCCCGCGTGACCGGCCAGAGCCGCCGTGGCCAGGCCGCCGATTCCGCCGCCGATCACGACCAGGTCAAACGGGTCGGAAGAGTTCATGAGTGCTCGATACGCGAGAACATTGGGGCTGGAGCGAGAAACCAATTGTAGGCCGCCGTCATCCCATCATCCCGGTTCGCGATTTTCGGCGTACCGTCGGGGTTGCCGGTTGTGTTAAACTGACGAAATTGATGAGATGCGTTCCCCGCACGTTCGCACGGATCGCCCCGCGAACGACGTCCCGAGGTGTCCCGCCATGCCGGAATTCGTCAAGCTCGCGACTCTGGACGAAATTCCCCCCGGTCGTTCCAAGGAGATCGAACACGACGGACGCATCTACGCACTTTTTAACGTGGATGGCGAAATCTCGGCGATCGATGGTCTTTGCCCGCACCAGGGAGGGCCGCTGGCGGATGGCCCGATGGATGGAAGCTGGGTTTCCTGCCCCTGGCATGGCTGGGAATTTTGCGTCAGGGATGGCAAGTCGACGTTGAATAGCAAGCTTCGCCAACCCGTCTTCCAGGTGAAGGTCGAGGGTCAGGATATCTTCGTGGCCTTGGAACCGACGCCTTGAACTGATCTTCGTGTCGACTTATCCCCCCCCTTTTTCCCCGAAAGCCCGGTGATCCAGTACCGAGCCTTCCGTAACGGCGATCCGCCCGCCCTGGCTGAACTCTGGAATCGGGGAGTTCCCGAGTTCGGGGCTGTTCGCCCGCTCTCTCCCCACGAATTCGATGAGATGGTCCTGGGCAAGCTTCACTTCGAGGCCGAGGGCTTGATCCTGGCCGAGGACGGCGACCAGCTTGTTGGGTTCGTTCATGCCGGGTTCGGTCCCGAGTCGCTCGAAGGCCCCGCGCGGCGGCTCGATCGCGAACTCGGGACCATCGCCATGCTCGTCGTCGATCCCGAACACGACGACCCGGCTCTCGAACAGGGCTTGATGGACGAGGCCGAGGATTATCTCCGGCGACGAGGCGCGAAGGTCGTCTACGCGGGGGGCCAGTCCGACTTCAGCCCGTTTTACTGGGGAATCTACGGCGGCAGCGAATACTCGGGGATTCTCGACAACCATCCGAGCTTCCTCCGGGCGGCGACCGATCACGGTTACGACCCGATCGCCGTCTCGATCCTGTTTGAAGCCGATCTCGCCGCCCCCGAGGTTCGCGACCCCAAGACCACGCTGATCCGCCGACAGACCCGGATCGCGATCGTCAGCGACGCCTCGCCGGCGAACTGGTGGGAATCGTCGGCGATCGGTTACTCGCAGATCACCCGATTCCGACTGCTGGCGAAGGACTCCGACAAGGAACTCGCGCGGGCTTCCACCTGGGATATGTCCGCCTTCGGCCGGCTCGATGGCAAGTCGAGAGCCGGCGTGATCGATGTCGAGGTCGTCGACGGCGAGCGTCGTAAGGGTTACGGCCGGTTCCTGATCGGCGAGATCCTTCGCCACTGCCGGGCCCAGTGGTCCGAGACGGTTTCGGTCCAGACTCGAAGCACGAACGCCGCCGCGCTCGCCCTGTATGAATCGGTGGGATTCAGCCGGGTCGGCCAGGCGACGCTGTTCCGCCGACCGGGGCCGCGCTGAGCCTGAACCCGCTCGCTCGGCTGTGTCCCTGAGATTCCCGACGAAGCTTTGATCTGGAGTGCGAGAGCTTGCTCTCGCTCTGGCGACCGGAGCTTGCTCCGAGCCGAGTGACCTGGCCTACAAGGGTTTCTCGATGAGGATCGTGGAGCAAGCTCCACGAAGCAAAGCGAGAGCAAGCTCTCGCACTCCAGAGGATCTATCCGTTCGAGGCTACCCTCAGAAAATGTGGGCAGAGCCCAATTCTTTTTCGAGATTTTCCAACTGGCCTGTCCGTCGACGACTTGGCTTGTTAGATACAATGGCATTGGGACTTCTCGTCCCGATGAGATCCCCTGTTCTGTTGCGCCGGAAGAGACGAACGCCATGGC
>JAJYCH010000171.1 GCA_021778575.1 Planctomycetota bacterium | reverse complement strand
CATAGCCCATTCCGCCGTAGCCGAACTGGGCCGAGGCCGGAGCTTCGTGACAGAGCCAGGCTCCGAGAGCGAGGAGGCAGATCCGGGTGGCTCGAACGATGCCGGTTCTCGAGAGGTTCATGGGGCGGGTCCTGGACGGTTCTCGGGGGCGAGTCGGCTTCGAGTGTCTCGAAGCTCTCGACTTGATTGTACGCCGAAGCGACCGAGTCGTCTCTGGTTCCGTGAACTGCGCTCACGTCGGCGCAGCGGGGCGGCACCGAGATTTCAGGAGTCGGAACCGATCCGGGGCTTATCCGCTCGGACGGATTTCGAGCGGCTTCCTCGACGGAACGACGCGGGGCGAGGCGGCGAGGCCTTGAGGATCAGGCGGGCCGAGAACAGCACGATCGACGAGAGCAGCGGCACGGTCTCGTATTGGCCTTCAAGCGCCGAGGTGTCGATTCCGTCGCGGCGTCGAGCCGGGTCGGACGGATCGGTCGGGGTGTTCCGGTCGCGCGAGGGGACCTGCCCCTCGAAGATCGGCAGACGAATGGCTTCATCGATCGAGCCCTGGAACGACTCGACGTCGGGATTGACGCGAGTCTCGAACTCGGAATCATCGAGCTGGACGACTTGCCGGATCGAGGGATTGCCATCGAATTCGATCGGTATCAGGTCGTCGGCGGCCAGCAGATCGATCGGTTGCCGGGGTGTGCCGAGGATCAGGTCGACACCCAGGACGTAATTGATCCCGAGGAACCGGTCGATGATGTTGGGATCGGCGAGGATCAGGGGTTCGCTGGTCTTTCCGGTCACCTCCGAGGTCAATGTCGTGGAGCCGTCGCCCTGGCTTTCGGTCGGTGAATAGTAGGCGGTGATCGAACTGGGCTCGCGGACGCTCCAGGAGCCGGCGACGGCGGCCTGGTCGGGGCTGCCGATCCAGTAGACGGCGATCAGTTCGAGCGAGGAATCGCCGAACGGCATCAGACCGGCGATCAGTTCGCCCGAGTCGCCGTTGACGAGTGTTTCGCCGGGGGTTGCCAGCAAGGGAGAGCCGAGCCCGAGATCGAAGTGCAGCAGGGTTGCGGCGTCCTGGCCGGCGGTCGCGGCGAGAAACTCCAGGCCGGACCCTCCCCAGAAGCTGGAGGCGAGCGCGGTGGGGATCGGTAGTTCGGTCGAGGTCACGACTCCGGCGATCTGCAATCCCGAGATTCCCGGCTGAAGCAAGGCCAACCGACCATCGCCGCTGTTGGCGACGACCAGGCCCATCATGCCATCCTGGGAGGTATAAGCGAAGGCGGCGTCGGGCGTCATCCCGCCCGACGAGATGGTCCGGGTCGTCGGGCTGGTCGTGAAGATGCCGTCGATCTCGGTCAGGTCGTCGGACCCGGAATTCACCGTGACCAGGTCGAGCTGCGGGCGTGGCCCGAATCGACCGATCACCATGTCATTGGGGCTGGTTCCCACGGGCATGATGGTCGGGTTAGTGGTATCGTAGGCTCCGCCGCCGATTCCATTGTAGATATAGACGTTGTTCGACCCGCTGTTGCAGACGATGATGTCGCCCATGCCATCGTGATTGACGTCGAGGTAGATCGCCTTGACCGGCGCGGTGCTGGTGTTCGGGTTGCCGACGTTGATCGTCTCGGTCGTGTTCGAGTTCCAGGTCGGGCCGTTGGCCTGTCCCTGGAGGATCGTGATGCTATTGGAGCCCCGATTGGCGACGATGAGGTCGGGGATTCCGTCATTGTTGATATCGCCGAAGCTGACGTTGACCGGATCCTGACCGACGGCGAATCCGTTGATCCCGTTGATGGCTGGACCGAACCGACCGCCGGCCAATCCCGGGAAGACCAGGATATTGTTCCCGCCGGAGTTGGCGACGATCAGATCGGGATAAGTCGAGGCGGGGTTGTTGGAAGAGCCACCGTTGCCGAGATTGGCCAGGAGGACGGACTGCGGGTGGTCGATTCCTTGCGCGGCTCCGAGGACCTGGACCTGGCTACCAAGACGGACCCGGATCTCACTTCGGCCGGCGTCGGCCAGCGCCAGCTCGGAACTGGTGACGCCATTGACCGTGAAATTGAACGCCGAGAGAGCGACATGGTCCTTCACCGGGTCATAAGGAACGGCCGGCGTACCGTTGTGATCTCCCTCCGTGACCGGGCTGGCGGGGTTGAGATCGGGTCCGTTGCCGGGGCCGTTCCAGGGTCCGCCTCCGAAGGGTACGGGCACCCCGAATTCGAGCACGTTCGAGGAAGTCAGCGCGACGCTGGGCATGGGAGGTGTCGGGAGGTTGGCGTATACCGCCGAGATCGAGACGGCGACCGCCGATGTGGGGATCGGCCCGATGATCGTCAGCAAGCCCCGGGATTCGAGCGCCGCGAATGACATTCCCAGCGAGCGGGCCGGCCGTTTCGCCGGTCGGTCGGGGCGTGGCTTTCGTCGGAAGATCGCGGTCAAGGATTTCATGCGACGCTCGCTTTCCTCTTCATCCCTGGGGCGGTTCCGATCCAGCCGCTGGTTGCGACCGGGTCGATCATTTGGCCAGTCGTCCATATTGACCGGCCAGTTGCGAGAACTTGGGGCGCTGCCGCAGCGCGGTCAGCGCGGGATCGGCCTCGATGACGGATCGCCAGAATTCCCCTCGATCGCTCGGGGGCATCCGTTCGAGCGCCAGGCGGATCAAGATCTGGGCTCGATCCTGATAGGCCTCGGCGATCGGCCGCTGGGTCCGTCGCGGGTTCGCGGCGGTGACGGCGTTGGCGGCCTTGGCGTAGATCCGGGCCGCGTTGTAGTGAGTCCGGGAGTCGTTGACTCCTCGAACGATCGACGCCTCGGCGTCGGCCACGGCTTCCTTGTATTCGCCTTGAAAGACCCGCGCGAACCCTCGACCGTTGTAGGCGTCGGGTTCGTCGGGCGCGAGGCGGATGGCTTCGTTGAAGTCGTGAAAGGCCAGGCTCGGAGCCTCCGAGACGAGATAGGCCCAGCCGCGCTGGATTCGTGGGGTCGGTCGGTTCGGGTCGAGTGCAAGCGACTGGGTATAGTCCTGAATCGCCCCGGCGTAGTCTGATCGACTGGCGCGAGCCAGGCCCCTCAGCTCGTAGAGTTCGCCGGAGGCCTGGCCCTGGGCCAGCGCCTCGTCACAGGCTCCGAGAACCTCGTCGAACCGCTTCAAGTCGAGCAGCGACCGGACCCGGATCAGCAGGGCTTCGGAGTTCTTGGGGTCGTCGCGCAAGGCGGCCTGGCAATCGATCAGGGCGTCGTTTGGCCGGCCCGCCTGGAGGAGCAGGCGAGCCCTTCGGGCCCGGTCGCGAGCGAATTCGGAGTCGCCGGGCGAATCGAGCCGGATCGCTTCGGAAAGGTCGCGGAGCGATTCGTCGCGTGCCTCGACCGATGGTCGGGATCGATCGAGCCGGGTCAGTGCCCGGCTCCGGTAGAGCCCGGCCATCTCGGGCTTCAAGGCGATCCCCCGGGTAAACTGGGCAAGCGCCGCGTCGATCCGGCCCTGCTGTCGGTAGGTTTGCCCGAGCACGATGTACGCCGAGACCTCGTCGGGACGCAAGGCGATGGCGACGATCAGGTCGTCCACGGCGTCGTCGAGCCGGTGACGCCGGAGCCGCAGTGCCCCCCGGTTGACCCTCAGGCAATAGTTTTCCTCGGGAGTCGGGTTGAGCGATCGGACGACCTCGAAGTCGGACTCGGCGGACTCGAAGAGGATCTCGGATTCCTTGAGGAACTCTTCTCGTCGGGGACCGGCCTTCTGCGCGAAGTTTTGCCGTTCAAACCCTTCCTCGCCCGAGGCGAAACCGCGGAGCAGGTGCAGGCTGATCGCTCGGGGCTCGCGCTGGATGCAGGCTGTCAGATTGGTTCGGGCCTGGTTGTACTGGCGGGCCTGAAGCTGGCTGACCCCGAGCAAGAGCTGGGCACGGAACAGGTCGGGTTCGAGCCTCAGCGCCGTCTCGAATTCGCGGATGGCCTCGGGCCACTTCTGGCGGCGATGGAGCGCTTCTCCCTCCAGGAGGTGACCGAAGGCGTCGGCCGGTCGGGTCGAGGCAGCCTGGCGTTCGAGGTCGGCGGCGCCGAGATCCCCTTTGCGAGCCAGGCAGTCGGCACGGATCATGTGAAAGGCTTGATCCGCGTGCTTCGAGGGAGCCTGGTTCATGGCCCGGTCGAGCAGCGCCAGGCCGGCTTCCGCCTGTCGGCGCGGATCTTCGCCGGCGATCGGCCGGGCGACCGCCTCGGCCAGGATCAGGAGCAGTTCGTAGCGACCTTTCCGGATCTCGCTTTGCTCGGATTGGGTCAGAAGGGCGGGCAGTTTCGCGGTCTCGGGGTGGAGAGCCGGGTCGGTTCCGCCGAAGATCGCCAGGGCGTCGCGGATCACTTGCCGAAGCCCCTGGATGTCGCGAAACTCGCCGATCCCGACCAGTTGGGCGTCGAGGAGCTGGGCTCGTCGACGCAAAGTCCGGAAGCTGGAGAGCTTGCTCTGGATCGCCTCGTTCCGGGCTCGATCGTCCTGACTCTTTTCGAGAAGGGCGATCAGGCCGTTGACCCGAGTCCGGAGATCGCCCAGCCGAGGGTTGGCGGCGATCTGGGGCAGGAAGGCGGTGAGCTGTCTCAGTCCCGTCTGATAATCGCGGTCGCGGAGCGCCAGTTGCGCGGTGGCGATGACCGCGAGGCCGTCCTTTTCCAGCCTGGCGGCGCTCTGGATCTCGGCTCGCTCGCGTTTTTTCAGGTTTTGCTGGGCTTGATAGGCGATCGCGCCGGACCCGATGGCGGCGCTCAGGGCGATCAGAACGAGCGTGGCGACGACCGGCTGCCGCCGGGCCCATTTCCAGGCGCGCTCGCGGAGGCCGATCGGTCGAGCCAGGATCGGCGATCCGCTCAGGTAACGGTCGAGGTCGTCGGCCAGGGCGTCGGCCGACTCGTACCGTCGAGCCGGTTCCTTGGCCAGGCATTTCAGCGCGATCGTCTCCAGATCACGCGACAGGCCAGGACGAAGTTTCAGGGGCGATACCGGCTCGTCGTGGATGACCTGGAACAGTGTCTCCATCGCCGACGACCCCTTGAACGGCGGCCGACCGGTGAGCATCTCATAGAAGATCGCGCCGAGCGAGTAAACGTCGGCCAGCGTGCCGACCTCGCCCCCCTGGGCCTGTTCGGGAGCCATGAAGCTGGGAGAACCCATGACCTGGCCGGTCTGGGTCTGCCCGTCGTCCTCGTCGAGCCGCTTGGCCAGACCGAAGTCGGCGATCTTGGGTGTGCCGTCGGCCGCGTAGAGGACGTTGGCCGACTTCAGATCGCGGTGGACCACGCCGGCCCGGTGGGCGACGCCCATCGCCCGCGCCAGGACGACAAGCAATTCGGCCGAAACTCTTTCGGGTTGAGGTGTTCCGGCGACACGACTTTCCAGGCTCCCGCCTTCGAGGAGTTCGAAGGCCACGAACGGAACTCCCGCCGAACGGCCGACGTCGTGGATCTGGACGACGTTGGGATGGCCGAGCCGGGCCACGGCCCGGGCCTCGATCCGGAATCGGGCGAGATGTTCGGGTGCCGCGTGAATCCCGCCCCGGATGACTTTCAGCGCGACAAGTCGCTCCAGACCCCCCTGCCGGGCCCGATAGACGACCCCCATCCCCCCCTGCCCGATCCGCTCAAGGATCTCGTATCCTTCGACTTCGGGAAGAACGTCGGTCGACGGAGCAAGCCGGGTGGGTGAAAACTGGGTGGACGAGTACGCGGTTCGCGAGGGCTGACGGCCGGCTCGCTCGCTGGAGCTATCCGGATCGGCCGGATCGGAATCGGACCAGGGTTTCCAGGTGTCGAAACTAAATCGCTCGCGGGTCAGCTCTTCCAGGGTTTCCTGGCAATGGCCGCACCGTTCCAGGTGGCGCTCGATTTCCACCAGTTCGCGCCGGTCGAGTTGCTCCTCCAGGAGCTGCGCGAGTCGCTCGTCGCTCGGGCAAGAAATCATGGGGGTTTATCACTCGTCGCGGAATTACATCCCTGTCGATCATCGCCGAGTTTCGCGTCGGTCGGCATCGTGGCCTTGCGACTTGAATCATAATACCGTCGATTGCCGGGCGATCTTACAAGTTTTGTAAATTTTCCGGAACATCGCTCGTCAACCGTCTTTACCGGAAGCCCCTTTCGATCGTATCCTCAGCGGCGTAGAATGTGTCTGGAATGAATGTTTGGCGTCGTGGGTCCGAAACATTCGGATTCGACGCCCCACGCATCCGACGATCCTGGATCACGGACAGGATCCTGTGGCTGCCGGAGGGATGGCCCATGGCGGAATGGTCGGACTCCCGAACGTCCCTCACACTGCTCGAAGCCCTGAGGCAGACCCCCAACGATGCCGTGGCCTGGGAGCGGTTCGACTGGCGCTACCGGCCGATGATCTATCGATGGTGCCGCGAATGGGGGCTCCAGGGAGCCGACGCCGAGGACGTGACCCAGGATGTTCTGGCCAAGCTGACCGAGAAACTCGGCCAGTTCCGCTATGATCCCTCGCGCTGTTTCCGGGCCTGGCTCAAGACGATCACCCAGCATGCCTGGAGCGACGCCATCGCCGGCCGTTATCGGGGGTCGGACAGCCGGATCATCCAGCGTCTCGAATCGCTCGAAGCTCGGGCGGACTTCAAGCGGCGGTTCGAGGAAACCTTTGACCGCGAACTGATGGAAATGGCGATCGCCCGGGTCCAGAGGCGCGTCAACCCGTCGACCTGGGAAGCATTCCGCCTGACGGCCCTGGAGGGGCTCTCCGGCGCCGAAGCTTCCCAACGCCTGGATGCCACGGTCGCGTCCGTGTTTGTCTCCAAGCACCGGGTCCAGAAGCTCTTGAAGGAAGAAGTCCGCCTTCTGGAAGCGTCGGACCCCGAGTGATCCGGCCGATTTCAGGAATGATCGGGATCGGCCGTAAGTTTCGTGACGGCAAAGAATTGCCGTGATTTCAGCCGGTCGGCCGTCCCGATTTTCCCCGGAAATTGATCGGCCCTGTAAGGTTTGCCCGAGGTCACCCGTATTCTTTCGCGATGAGTCCGACGCCGACAAGGGGCCACCCAGGGGGCACGACGCCACCCGGGGGCTGGTTGGGTCCAGGACTCGGATCGTGGGAGGCGTGGGATGATCGACCGACGATTCTCGAGTCATGGCATGGGCCGGCCCGTCCGGAATGCTCTCGATGTCGCTGTCCGCGCCCTGATCCGCCGCCATAATCAACAAGGGTTCGCCGCGCTGATCGCCGCCGATCATTCCTGGCCTGGCCGAGAGCAGCCGGGTTTCGCGGACCCTGAGAAAGCCGTCGAGGTCCGAAGATCCTCGCTTCGCGGCGACGCGAGCGACTTCTTTGACTCGCCGGATGAGCCAGCGAGGGGCCGCCGAGCCGTGATCGTCCGGATCTTCTGATCCGGTCGAGCCGGTCGAGACGTCGCGTCGGGGGGCGCGTCGTTGAAAGCCGAGGTAAGGCGGTCCCTCGTTTTCAAGACATTCCCGGCCCGCTCCAGGCGAATCCGCCTGGAGCGGGACCGCTCGGGAATGAACGCAGGTCGTCGGCTGGAAGCCGACGGCATCTGGTCCGTTTCATGAACAAGGATGTTTCTCATGAACTCGTCACGAACCAAGCTGGCCGCCCTTCTCGAAAAGCTCGGCATGCCGCCTTCGGCCCGACGTTCCGCACCAACTCCTTCGACGCCCCAATGCGAATCGCTCGAAGGGCGTCAGCTTCTGACAGGCGGAATGGGTCTGACGGGAATGGGCCTGCCCGGAATGGGGCTCTCCGGGATGGGTCTGACGGGCATGGGGACCGCTGACGTCTCCACCTCCGGGCTCGACCTCGGCGGGGCAGGAGGCGGGGGCGGATTCACCGGCGCGAATCTGAACGGGATGGGGTCGTCCGACCTCGGCACGTTCGACGCCGGGGGACAATTCGGCGGCGGTGGTCCTGGAGCCATGTTCTCCGGTATGTCGCAGGGGTCCACGACTCAGCCGACGACCGCTAGCCCCACGAACACTGGTTCCACCACGACTCCCAGCGCAACTACCACTACCAGTAACCCGGGGGTTGGGAACTTCGGCGGTGGCGGGAACTTCGGCGGTGGCGGGAACTTCGGCGGTGGTGGGAACTTCGGCGGCGGCGGGAACTTCGGAGGCGGCGGGAACTTCGGCGGCGGCGGGAACTTCGGCGGCGGCGGGAACTTCGGCGGCGGCGGGAACTCCGGCGGTGGTGGGAACTTCGGCGGCGGCGGGAACTTCGGCGGCGGCGGGAACTTCGGCGGCGGCGGGAACTCCGG
>JAJYCH010000170.1 GCA_021778575.1 Planctomycetota bacterium | reverse complement strand
GGAGGTCCAGGTTTCCCGCGCGATTCGGGACCACCAGAAACCGCCCGACTCCCGGGGCGGCCTGGTCGTCGACTCGTGGATGGATCGTGAAGACGGACGATCTGGGCGGGTCGAAGTGAATATTCGCTCTTTCGCCCTCCACCTCGACGCGGATCTCGATCGCCTGACCGACAAAATACGGCCCAGGGGTTTCGCGAACGACGACCTTGAGCGGTTCGGCGCCTCGAAGCCTTGAGCCCGGCGCGAGACTTCCGAGCAAGCCGAGAAGAACGATCCCGAGCAGTTTTCGATTCATGAATGAGCCGATGATCCAGAGGTCGACTCGCGCTCGGTCCCGGCGAATCCGAGCCGATGATTGACCGGGCGGGCAGGCCCGTCGATAATAGGACATTCGTCGTGGGTGTCCGAGAGATGTCCTCGGACCAGGCTCTTGAGATGGGGGACGAGTTCCTTTGGGATTGCTGGGTCGAGCCCGATCGATGATGCAGGGATGGTCGGCCGGACCGACCAGTCGCCCTCAATCTTACAGCGTCGCCTGCGCCGAGGGCCACCGGCTCCAGGGGCAGCGGACCGAAGGGTATCAAGCCCTCCGTTGTCCGACCTGTGGCGAAGGGATCTTCGTGCTCCCTCGGAGCCCGCTGCCCATCCCGCCCGCACCCGCCTCGTCGGTCCGTTCGAAGGTCGCTCCGATCGAGGAGGCCTACCCGGAAGAGGAACCGCTCGTCCTGTCCGATCCGCCCACTCAAACGACGCAACTCGCTCCTGCCGATGAAGATCTGGCGGAAGGCGAGATTGACTGGGTCGACGAGATCCCCCCGGAGACCGAGCCGCAACCGGTCCTGAAGCCAACCCATCCCGTCGCCAAAACGAAGCCAAAACCGGCGACTCCGCCTCCGCTAGCCACGAAGCCGAACCGACCGAAGCCGGTGGTTGAACCATCGGCACCGGTCGAGCCAGCGCCGACGCTCCTGGAATGGGCTTCCGCCCATCGGAACGCCTTGCTGGTGATGGCGGTTTTGATCCTGGTCATGGGGGCGATCGGAGTTCGGCTCCGTCGCCAGCGGCTTCAGGAGTTACCCGGAATTGCCGAGGCCGGTCGGGTGGACGGGATTAAAAGCCTCGACGCCGGTGAATTTTTCGCCGCCAAGAAGCTTCTTGGTGAGGCGGTCAACGCAATCGACAGCCTGGGCGGAACTTACGAAGGAGCCGAGGAGATCCGCCAGTCGGCGCTCGAAGCGGCAATCTTCGCCGACCTCGCGCCGGCGGGCATGGATGAGATCCTCGAAGAAGCCGCGACCGGCGACCCGGACCGCTGGCCCGCTCGATTCGCCGCGATGTATCGTGGCCGGTCGGTGATCCTCGACCCGCCCATCTCCGAAGTTCCCGACCCGGCGAAACCAGGGTCGAGCTACAAGGTGAATTACCCGCTCTACTTCGGTCGAGGCCCCAAGCCCGAGGGACGCGGTCGGATCGACCTCAAGGGCTTCCGGCTGTTCGAACTCTCGCAACCCAAGGTCGATGAGCAGAAACCGTTCGGAGCTCGATACGCCTCGGTGGAATTCGACGTCGCCTCGAATCAATGGGTCGTGACTTTCGAGCCTAACAGTGGAGTTTACATCACCCACGCTCGGGCGCTCGAAGCGATCAACTGGCCCACCGCCGGACCCGCCGAGGAGGATTCGCCATGACCAGCGCCGGGGCACTTCTGATTTGCGTAACGTTTTTGACCAGAGCCGATTCCGTCGAACCGTCCGAGCTGAACAGTCGTCCCGAACTGGTCGGTCGTGAGCTGATTATTGATGATCGCGTGCGCTACTTTCTCGAATCGAAGCGAGGTCAGGGATACGACCAGATCGTCTTCAAGCGGGCCGACGCCTTGTTCCGGCTCCCGGCTCGGCTCAAGATGGCTCGACCGCCATCCGAGGCCAACGCCCAGGTCAAGGGAGTCTTGAGGATGGAAGAGGGCCGACTGGTCTTCGACGTCACCGCCATCGAGATGCTTCCCGGCGACACGGAACGGCTCGAAAGTGAAATTGGCAAGCTCCGCCGCGAAGATTACCTCAGTCGGAGAAACTGGGCACTCTGGGCGGAACGGCGGGGCAAGGAACTCGCCGAGCCGAAGCTCGAGACGCGGGGGATTGACCTGGAGACCGAGGCGCTCTGGATCGAGGCCGCGCGGCCGGCAGCCGACCCCCTGGCTCTTGTCGCTCGAAGCGTAGGCCGGCCGATCCCCATTAGCATGCGTAACACCCTGGCCCATCGAGGTTTACGCGATCGATTCAACCGAGCCGCAACCCTTGCCGACCTGGAAGCGTTAGCGACTCAGATCGAGTCGCTGCTACCGAACGCCAGGATTCCGTCGACGGCGACTCTCGATCCGGGAATCCTCCGCGAATACGCCAAGGAACCGGGCGAAGCTTATCTGGCGGCGTCGGAACAAGTTCAAGCTGGTCTCGACCGCAAGCTTCTCGCCGACATTTTGCAGAAGCAGTTCGAGCGACAAGTCGAAGCCTCGCCTGTGGATGCGGCAAAATTGACCGATCTGGCCCGCGCTCGTCTTCCCGATCGCCCCGAACTGGTGGACCGACTGGCTCGCCAGGCGTTGCTCGAAGCCGAGAGCAAGGTCGCGTCGATGCGCCAGAGTGAGGTCGAGGAACTTGCCGCGACCTTTCGTGATCGCGGCGAGGCCGAACGCTCCCGTCGCCTGATTCAATCATGGTTGGCGGATCGTCGGAAGAACCGTTTAAGCGCCAGCGACGCCGAGGGGCGGATCTTGCTGGCCCTCAACTACGAGAAAATGCTGAGTGACCGATCGACGGCCGCCGAACTCCTCCGCGAGGCTCTGGCGATCGACCCCGCATCGAGAGGCGCGGCCGACGCGTTCTTGCGGATGGGTTTTCGCCGGGGAGAACAGGGCTGGTTCGATCCCGAACAGACCTCAATCAGCCCGACATCGGGCAAAGATCGCGACGCAACTCCTGATTCCAAGATGACTTCGAGCGACACCGGAAATTCGCTCCGGGGCTTGACCAGGGCCCAGGTCCGTTCGCGTCTGGGGGGAAGACCGGACCAGATCGTGCGGTCGGCCTCGCAAGGGCGAAGCGTGGAACTCTGGATCTATCGGAATGGCAAGGGAACTCAAGTGATCCGCTTCGTTTTCGAGGCGAGTACAACCGAGCCCCGAGCCTCGTCGGCGTATGCCGACCAGAAATAATTTCCGCAAAAATGTTCGTCCCGAATCCGGTCCGCGTGCGTACATCCATCCAGCCAGACGATTTTTTGCTCGGACGGGCGGCAGGAAGTCAAGAGGAAAGGGAGTCGCTCCAGGGATAGGCCGGGCAAAAAATGTCGATTTCGGAAAACTTTTGAGTCTGGCGAGCGTACTATGCTTGTGATGTTGACGAAAAGTTCGCCACCTCTTGCCCATGGCGCATAATGTGCTTGATGGCGAGAGTATCTCGGGTCCACTTTGACGCGTCAAGCGGTCGATGGTTGGCCTGGGCCGAATGGAATGATGGTTGATCCCGGTCGACCATTAATTCGCGAGAGATGTGGAATCATTCGCGATCGGGATCGAACTGCTTTCCGTCTGAAACCAAGTGTGGCTCTTCGGTCTCCTTTACACGGCACCGCCGAACGCCGCGAAGCACACCAGGAGGTGTCTAATGGCCCGCAAAGACTCTTTGCTTCGACTCCACTCGCGTCTGGTTGCTCGCCGCGACGCGCTCCGCAAGGCCTTGACAGGCGACCTTGACGCCTACCGCGAATTTGCCGCCCTCAACGTCGTCGGCGATAGCGTCGACGCCGCTGTTGATACCGCGAACGACGAGATCAGCTCGCAGATCGTCGAGATCGAGAGCCGTGAACTCGGCCAGATCGAACACGCCCTCCAGCGGATCGTCGAGGGGGCCTACGGACGTTGCGAGTTCTGCGACGGCAAGATCGCCGAAGCTCGACTCAACGCCCTGCCCTACACAAGCTCGTGCATCGATTGCCAGCGCGAGAATGAACGGCACGGCCAGGCATTCGGCCGGAACGTTGAAGATCAACGCTGGGCGAAAATCTACGACAAACCCCTGTCCGATTCCGACGGCGAGGCGGATATCCGACTCAGCGACTTCGAGATGGACCTGAGCGAATCGGGTCGCTGATCGATCCGCCCGATGAGACATCTCGCTCCCCAATCGCGAAGGCCGCCGAATTTTTCGGCGGCCTTCTTCTTTTTGTCAACCTTGCCAGTCGTTGTTACAAATTCTCCGCGACCTTCAATCAATTCAGCAGGCTCCGCTGAAGGACCTCGGTGGCTCGCTCGAATTCGGGCTGCCAGAAAATTTCGGGACCGCCGTTCTTGAGGCAGTCGCGTAGCGTCTCCAGGGTATTCCGCGCCATGTGCGGGCACTTGTTGCAGGCGCAGGTGATCCCCGGAACCGGGTGGTAATGGTGCCGGGGCGTGGCATTTTCCAGTTGCCAGAGCATGTTCGCCTCGGTCGCCACCAGAAAGTCGGTCGGATCGGGACGGGCGGCGACGAATCGAAGCATCGCCTCGGTCCCGCCGACGAAGTCGCTGAGTTCGCGGATATTCGCCGGGCATTCCGGGTGGGCCAGCGTGATCGACTCGGGCAGTCGCTTCTTGAGCCGGATCAGGTCGAGAACGCTGAAAACCTCGTGGACCATGCACGAGCCATCCCAGAGGATCATCGGCCGACCCGTCACCCCTTGCAGGTACGAGCCCAGATGCTTGTCGGGAACGAAGAGGATTTCCTGGTCCTCAGGGACCCGACGGATGATCTCCTCGGCATTTCCCGACGTGACGATCCAGTCCGATAGTGCTTTCACGGCCGCGGTACTGTTGATGTACGTCACGGTCTGAAATCGTCGGTCCTCGGCCCGGAGCTTTTCCTGAAATCGGGCCAGGGCCGGAGCGGGGCAACTATCGGCGAGGCTGCAACCGGCCCGGAGGTCGGGCAGGAGCACCCGTTTATCGTGGTTGAGCATCTTGGCCGTCTCGGCCATGAAGTGGACGCCGCAGAAGACGATCGTCCCGGTCTTCACCTGGGTCGCGGCGCGGGCGAGCTTGAGACTATCGCCGGTGATGTCGGCAAGCTCCTGGATCTCCCCCTCTTGATAATAGTGGGCGAGGATCGTGGCGTCCTCGCGCTCTTTCAAGGCGAGGATTTCGTCGTAAATGTCGGTCAAATTCGGCCTTTTCCTTGTTTTTTCCGTGGCGAAGGAAGAACCCACCGGTCTCTGAACTCAGGCTCGCGACGAGCGCTGGAGATCCCTTCATCTCGCACGGTTCCAGGATAATCCAGCGAGACTTCCCACGGCAAGACTTCCTCCTCGCGTGCTCTGTCCCGATTCTTGAAGAAGACCCGCTTCCACCGGCTGGCCAACACGCCTGTACTGTTGTATCGTGTTTGGGTGGGGTCCGACCCGCTTGTCAGAAGGTGGTTTCATGTCCGAGCCCTTGACGATTGCCGAGTTTATCAGCCGATGGGAGCAGACCGGGGCGGCCGAGCGGGCGAACTATCAGCTTTTTCTCCGCGACCTCTGCGAAATTCTCGGCGTTCCTCATCCCGAAGGATCGAAGCAGGACTCCAGCCAGAATACTTACGTCTTTGACCATCCCGTCCTCTACAACGACGGATTCGATCACGAGACCACCAACTGGATTGACCTCTACAAACGGGGTTGTTTTGTCCTTGAAGCCAAGCAAGGGAGCGACCGGGCCAAGGAAGCTCGCGAAGGTCTCGGCCTGGCTCGGGCCTCGCGGCGAGGGACGGCCGTTCGCGGGACTCGCGGCTGGGATTCGGCCATGCTTGAAGCCAAGGGGCAGGCCGAGCGTTATGCTCGGGCGTTACCTCCGTCCGATGGCTGGCCGCCGTTTCTGGTCGTGGTTGACGTTGGCCACTCGATCGAGCTTTATGCCGACTTCACTCGGTCGGGCAAGACTTACGTCGCCTTCCCCGATGCCCGGACTCACCGCCTGGCCCTCGCCGACCTCAACCGCGACGAGATTCGCGACCGGCTCCGTCTGGTCTGGACCGACCCCCAGGCTCTCGACCCCAGCCGACGGTCGGCCAAGGTCACTCGCGAAGTCGCCGAACGGTTGGCGAGGCTGGCCAAGTCGCTCGAAGCGTCGGGGCACGAGCCCGAGGCCGTGGCCCAGTTCCTCATGCGCTGCCTGTTCACCATGTTCGCCGAGGATGTCGAGCTGATCCCCCGCCAGAGCTTTTCCGACCTCCTCAAGTCGCGGCTGGGCAAGGTCGACTCGTTCCCGGCGATGGTCGGCTCGCTCTGGCAGGCGATGGATAAGGGGGAATTCCACCCGATCCTCGAAAAGAAGCTCCCCCGGTTCAATGGCCAGCTTTTCGCCTCGGCCGAGGCCCCGTCGCTGTCGAAAGAACAGCTTGAACTGCTGATCGAGGCCGCGTCGGCCGACTGGCGGGACGTGGAACCGGCGATCTTCGGCACCTTGCTCGAACGGGCTCTCGACCCGGTCGAGCGGCACAAGCTGGGGGCGCATTACACGCCTCGGGCTTACGTCGAGCGGCTGGTCCTGCCGACCATCGTCGAGCCGTTGCGCGAGGAATGGGCCGATGCGCAGGCGGCGGCGTTACTCCGCCAGAACGAGGGGAAGCCGGCCGAGGCTCGCGACGAGGTCCGCGCCTTCCTCCGCAAGCTTTGCGACACCATCGTTCTTGACCCCGCGTGCGGGACCGGCAACTTCCTCTACGTGACACTCGAACACATGAAGCGGCTTGAGGGAGAGGTCCGCGACGCGCTGATCGGGCTTGGCGAGGAGCAGGCGGTGTTCGAAGGCGCGGGCTTGACGGTCGACCCGCACCAGTTTCTCGGGATCGAGATCAACCCCCGAGCCGCCGCCATCGCCGAGCTGGTGCTCTGGATCGGCCATCTCCAGTGGCACTTCCGGACCGTCGGCAAGTCCATGCCCGCCGAGCCGATCTTGCACGCCTACAAGAACATCGAGTGCCGCGACGCCGTCTTGGCCTACGACCGAAAGGAACCCGTGCTCGATGAAAACGGCCAGCCCGTCACCCGCTGGGACGGCCGGACGATGAAGAAGCACCCGGTAACGGGGGAGGATGTTCCGGATGAGACGGCGCGTACGTCCATTTTCCGTTACATCAATCCTACAAAGTCTTCTTGGCCTAACGCCAATTATGTGATCGGCAATCCCCCTTTCATCGGCAATTGGAGAATGCGAGATCTTCTCGGCGACGGATACGCTCAAGCAGTCCGACAGACATACTCCGACCTGACCGAGAGCATAGACTTTGTCATGTACTGGTGGGATAAGGCGGCTGAACTTACCGCAAGGCACACATTGAGAAGGTTTGGATTTATCACAACGAACAGCCTTAAGCAGAAATTTAATCGAAAGGTATTGGAGAAACACCTTTCATCAAAAATGCCGGTTTCCCTGGTCTATGCGGTCCCAGACCATCCTTGGGTAGACTCTTCGGACGGTGCGGCCGTTCGAATCTCGATGACCGTTGCCGAAGCCGCATCTCGCGATGGTATTCTCCGGAAAGTCATTCGAGAAACGGCAGGTCAAAGCGAGGATATTGACGTTCACTTGTCTAAAGACTCTGGGAAGATTTATCCCGATCTTTCCATCGGTGCGAATCTTAATGCTGCCAGGCCACTCCGTGCTAACGATAAGATTAGCTGCCCCGGAGTAAAGCTCCATGGAGCGGGTTTTATCGTGACGCGAGAGGAAGCCATCTCGCTTGGGTACGGTCGCATTCCCGGAATAGAAATGCACATTAGAGAGTATCGAAATGGAAGGGATCTCACCCAAAATCCGAGAAATGTCATGGTTATCGATCTCTTCGGTCTTACATCAGAGGAGGTTCGTCATCGCTTCCCGGAGGTCTATCAGAGGGTGCTAGAGCGAGTTAAGCCCGAGCGTGACCACAATAATCGGCCGGGAAGGAGAGACGCTTGGTGGATCTTCGGCGAACCAATCCGCACATTTCGACCGGCTCTTCGCAGCGTCCATAGATATATCGCAACTGTTGAGACTTCCAAGCATAGATTCTTTGTATTTCTTGATGAGACAATTCTCCCGGATAATATGCTGATAAACTTTGCCCTTGACGACGCATACTATCTCGGGATTCTTTCCTCTAGCATACATTTGTGCTGGGCCTTGGCTGCCGGGGGGCGGCTTGGGGTCGGGAACGATCCTCGTTACAACAAATCACGCTGCTTCGAGCCTTATCCTTTTCCCGACTGCAACGAATCCATAAAATCCAGAATC
>JAJYCH010000169.1 GCA_021778575.1 Planctomycetota bacterium | reverse complement strand
GGTGGTGGTGGAGCAGGTAGGGGGCGAGCCGCAGACCGGGCACGGAGTTGGGCGCGTTCGGCGAGGCGGCCTGGACCTGGGCGTTGAGGATCTGAAGCTCGATCGCACCCATCTCCGAATAAGTGGGTCCGAATGTGCCGATCGAGATCGTCGAGGCCGTCGGGGTCGGGAAGCCCGCCGGGATCGACGACGACGGGATCAGGACCGAGCCCATCATCGGTGGCCCCTGGCTGGCGATCCGGACGTTCGACGTCGGGACGGTGGCGAAGAATCCGGCGGCCCCTCCCGAGGGAAGGACCTGGATCACGCTCGTGAGCTCGCCGATCGACTGGATCGTCGCTTGCGACGGGATGCTGAACGCGACCAGCGGGTTCGCGGTCGTCGTGGTGGTCGGAGTGGTCGTGGTCGTTGACGTTGTCGGACTGGTCGTGGTCGTTGACGCGTTGGTCGAGGTCACGCCCGAGACCTGCTGCGAGCCGAGCAACGCGGTCAAGGCCGTCGAGTTGAACAGGCTATAAACGTCGCCATTCGAGAGGACTGAATGAACGTAAGGCTGGTTCAGGACGGTCTGCTTGAGCACGGCTTGCGGAGAGTTCCCCAGGCTCGCGCTGGCGTTCTGGACCTGAGAGAGACCAGGACCGAGGATCGTTGATAAGAGATTATCAATTGATGTGTGCGGGTTGACAACTTTCGCCGCCTGGGTAATTTTCGGACCGAATTGCGACGGCACGACGTAGGAGCCGAGGGAATTCGGAAGTCCGCCGGCGGTCAGCAGCTCTCGTCGGTCCAACACTTCGACGAGCGGGTTCAGGCGACGCGACGCCCAGGCCCCCCGGGCCGATTTCCGACCTGACATCACGAGCCTCCTTGATTGTGATCCGAATCCCGTTCCTGGACGGCCAACCCCGTCAGGCACTCGCGGCGGACCATCCCGGTCCCCCCCGATTCGCTCGCCGACCTTGGCCGACGTCTCGTCGATCGCCCTCGACGCCTTTCGGCGCGCTTGATGATCCGTCAAGATCAATATCGGCCGAGTCGCGGTCGAACTCAAACCGGGAAAGCTCGGTCGACCACCCAGGCGACGCATAGTCCGGTCATCGAGACGTTCTCCGGACCCCTGGTCGAGTTTGCCGGGCTGTCATGCCGGGCCGCCTGATCGACCCGATCGCGTCGGATTCCCGGAATCTTTTGCGCAACCCGACTTTTGATCCGCTACAATCGTGAGAGGTTGCCGGAGTCCTCCGAACTCTCGCGAGGCTCGATTCGTCTAAGGAAACAGGTTGGAATTAACTTTCCAACTCAGAGAATCCGGGAAGTGATTTTCCGGCTTCATCTCAAGAAACGTCAAGGTGCCACGAGGTTCCTGGGTCTTGCGGAGGGCGTCGGATGGCCGGGGTGTTCGCCTGCCCGGAATGCGGTCAGGAGCTGGCCGTCGAGGGGGTCTCGCCCGGTCGCGAGGTCCTTTGTGACGCCTGTTCAACCTGGGTCGAGGTGCCCTACCTGCCCCGGCTTGGCGACTCGCGGTTGTCGCGTCGGGTGCCCCGGCGGTCTCCCTGGGATTCGCCGCTGTTGAAAGGGGCGATCGCCTTCGCGGTGGTCGCGCTGCTGGCGCTGGCCGCCAGCCGGTTGATCGATGGTCAGGTCCGGTCGAGCCAGAAACGGGTTCTCGACGTCCTGCTGACCTCGGTCGACCAGGCCGAGGCCGACCGTCGCTATGACGTCGCCCTCCGCGAAATCGAGTCGGCCCTGGCCCAGGCCCGGTCGATGGGCCGCGAAGGGGTGGATCGGCTCGACCAGTTGACCCAGCGTCGCGACCGGATCGTGGTCCGCGAGGTTGAATTCCGGCTCGACCAGATTGACGGGCTCGACCCCGACCAGGCGATCGGCGAGGCCCTGACGCTGGCCAAGAAGGCCGACGAAAACCCGACCGCCCTGGAGTCGCTGGCCGGAACGATCGAGACCAAGCTCGCCGGCTTGCGGCTCCGTCGGGTCGAGGCGGACCGGACGGCGGCCCGTCAGGCTTTCGAGGCCGAGCGGGACGTCGAGGCGTTCGCTGCCGCCGAGCGGATGCACGACCACGCCGCCGAACTCACCCGCCCCGACGCCTCGACGCTTCAGGCCGAGGCCCGGTCGATCCTTCAGGCGACCGTGGCCCGCAACGGCGTGGCACTCCCGCCGGTGGTCGGCCGGTTCGTCGCGGGATCGGCCGACAATTACACCAAGGTTCTCGATCGGTCGAGGTCGGAGATTCTCCGGATCAAGGGGTATCTTCCCGAGCCCCGGGAGTCGGCCTGGTCGTCACTCTGGTCCGAATCGGCCCCGTTCCGCGCGACCATCGAGGTTGTCGAGACCCAGGAGGAGTTCTACCTCCAGTCGCGGAACCGGACCACGCAGGTCGACGGGACTTTTGAATTCCTGATGGGCGACCGTGTGATCTGGAAGAACCGGGCGCTGGCCCGGACCCGGGTCCCCCTGCCCGACCTTCCCGCCCTCCTCGGCGGCCATGTGGCCACCGCCGACAAGCGGAACCCCGAGACCGAACGGACGCTCCATGCCGACGCCATGAAGCAGTTCGTCGAGCAAGCCTCGAAGATCTTCAAGGGGATACCCCCCGCCAGGCCGCGTTGAAGATTCGTTAAGTCCCGGCCAACCGACCGGTTCGCGGGTTATACTGTCGAGGGTGGCCCCTCCAGTCGTTGGGGCGCTGATCCGGTTCCTGGGCGGGGAGTTGGCCGTTATCGTGGCGATTTCCCCGGACCGATCGACAATCGCCGTGGCGATCCCGTGCTACAACGAGGCCGGGGCCGTCGAGTCCGTGGTGGCCGAGTGGCGGGCCGCGCTGCCGGAGGCCGAGATCGTCGTCTTCGACAATAACTCGAACGACGGGACCGGGGCGATCGCCCGACGCCTGGGTATCCGGGTGGTCGAGGTCCGCGAGCAAGGCAAGGGGCACGCCGTCCGGGCGATCTTCGAGGATCTGGCCGATCGCGACGCCGTGATCCTGGTCGACGGCGACGGGACGTATCCGGCCGATGCCGCTCATGACCTGCTCGAACCGGTCCTCGACGGTCGGGCCGACATGACCGTGGGCAACCGCAAGCCGGTCGCCGAACTGGGGGCGATGACCCCGATCCGCGGGTTTGGCAACATCCTGATCGGCGCGGCGTTCACGGTCCTGATCGGCCCCGGAACTCGCGACCTTTTGTCGGGCTACCGGGCCTTCGGGCGGCATTTTCGCCAGGTTGTGATCCCCCGGTCGTCGGGCTTCGAGATCGAGGCCGAACTGGTCAGCCAGGCGGTGGCCCGAGGGCTCCGGGTGGTCGAGATCGACGTCCCGTATCGCCCCCGGATCGCCGGGACCGCCAGCAAGCTCCGGGCCTTTCGCGACGGCCGGCGGATTCTCCTGACGATCCTCCGCCAGAGCTTCCGCTTCCGCCCCTGGCGACCCCTTTTCCTGGCGGCGTCGGTCGTCACCGGTATCGGCCTGGCGGTCGGCTCCTGGCCGGTGGTCCTGGCCGGAGCGACCCTCCTGATCGTCGGGATCGCCCCGGCGGCCTGGGCCGCGAGCCGGGGGTGATCTGGGTGGGAAAGCTTGTGATTGACGGTGTTCCAGCCCCATTGGATAATCAGATGAGCTGAGGGTCGAATTCTCGCCATCAAACCGGAGGCTGTCATGACCTCGAAACTGGAAACCCGTCCGACCCAGGTTCCCGAACCTGATTTTTTTTACACCCTCGACTCACTTAGCTATGCCCAGAGTGTTCTGAGCAACCTCGAAGATCAACTGAAGGAAAAGGCCCGGGAACTGACGTTCGCCGCAGGCCGGAAGACCGTCACCGTGGAAGACATGCGTCAAGCCGCCGACGAGATCCTGGGGCCGGAAACCGAGTCGCTGGAAACGGGAAGCGCCACTCATGCCTGAGGACCGATCGGAGAATCCGAAGATCAAGACAGTCCGAAGTCAAGCAATCGCCAAGCGATCGATCGCCGGCGGTGAACAGGTCATCACGGCGACAGGACAGGCGGCTCAGGTCGCAAAAGAACTCCGAGCCAAACTGGTCGCAATGTTGGATGCGGCGGCCTTGATGAGAGCCGATCGTCGGCGGGCCACGGCGATCGATCGGGTCGATTTCGAGGCCGGTTTCGACGATGTCGTCAACCCGTCGCCCAGGGTCCGCCGGCTGGCCCTGGTTGGTGATGTCAGCGGGATCTTCGGCGCTGGGTTCATCGGCTATTCGATCAATATTTACAGTGGTTCGGGGTCGTCGCTCCTGCCCGGCCACATCGCGATCCTGGCGGGGATGGTTCTCTCGGTGGTCGGCGCCTGTCTGAAGTATCTCGACCCGAGCAAGTAGCGAGTCCCGGACGGATTCCAACGGATTCCGGCATTTGCCGTAGGGTAGGGCTTGCCCTGCCGGCCGTTTTGAGTCTGTTGAGACGCATCTCTCTGTGATAACAGGGAAAACGGCAGGGCGAGCCCTACCCTACGGGATCGCCGAGCCCACGGAGCGAAGTGGGTGCCAGAAACCGTTAGCAGACCCAGGTCTCCCGCCCCTGGACGGCTTTCGACTGTTGGTTTAGCATCGTGTCGATTCGCGATGCGGTCGGCCGATCGGTCGATCCGTTGCCTTTGGCCCTTCGACCGGGCCTCGTAAGGGAGTGGCGACGTGGTTCCCAATGCTGATCTCGCAACCAGGGACGAGCGATCGACGGGCATTTCCCGCTCGATTCCTCGGCTGGCACTGTTTACCTTCGCCGTCCTGTTCGTGATTCACCTGCTTGACTATCTCGACCGGAACATCCTCACGTCGCTTCAGCCCCAGATCCGGGAGTCGGTCGGGGGGATGAATGGTGGGGACGCCAACGCCCGATGGGGGATGCTGGCGACCGTCTTCCTGGTCAGTTTCTCGCTGTTCAGCCCGGTGATGGGCTGGCTGGGCGACCGCTATCGGCGGATGTGGCTGCTGGCCGCCGGAGTGGCGGTCTGGAGCCTGGCGACGATCGGCAGCGGCCTGGCCCGGGACTTCTCGCACCTGGTTCTCGCCCGGAGCCTGCTCGGAATCGGCGAGGCCACCTATGGCGTGATCGCCACCACGATCCTCTGCGACCTGTTCCGCGCCGATCTTCGATCGCGGGTGATGTCGGCGTTTTACCTGGCCATGCCCCTGGGGTCGGCCATGGGGATCGTCCTGGGGCCGATCATCGCCAAGAATTACGGCTGGCACAACGCTTTCTTCCTGGTTGGCGCTCCGGGGCTGATCGCCGCCCTGCTCGTCCTGTTCCTGCCCGAGCCGATCCGAGGGGCCAGCGAGGGGGTCGATGCCAGGCGGTTGAAAGAGCAGGAGGACGCCGGGACGACCCGCGAAGACTATATCGACCTGATGGTCAACTCGTCGTACACCTACTCGGTCTTCGGGATGGCGGTCTACACGTTCGCCATCGGCGGGCTCCTGGTCTGGATTCCGGCCTACCTGTTCAACACCCGGTCAATGGACCAGGAACGGGCCACCCAGTACCTGGGAGTGGCGACCCTGGCGGCGTCGATCATCGGGATGACCACCGGCGGCTGGCTGGCCGACAAGCTGGCGAAGACCAGGCCGGGGGCCCTGTTCATCGTGCCCGGGCTGGCGATGCTGTGCTCGATCCCGTTCGTGATCATCGCCTTGCTCTCCAGGAGCGAGCCGGTGATCTTCGGCTGTATCTTCGCGGCCGAGGCCCTGATGTTCGTCAACACCGGGCCGTGCATGGCGATCATCGCCAACGTGGTCCAGCCCAACCTCCGGGCCGCCGCCTTCGCGATTTCCTACGCCGCAGCGCACTTCCTGGGCGATATCTGGTCCCCATTGCTGATCGGCAAGGCGGCCGACCTGTTCGGCCAGCCCGACACCATGAAATCGTCGATCGGCCAGCTTCTGGCGGCCATTGGTGCCTTGCCGACCCAGAAAGCCGGCCAGCATCCCGAGAACATCGTCGCCGGGCTGTTGCTGGTCGTCCCGGCGTTGCTGCTCTCGGGGGTCGTCTTTCTGGCCGGAGCCCGCCATCTGCCCCGAGAAATGGCCCTGATGAAGGCCAAGCTGAAAGCTCCGCCGGCCCATCCCGCAAGCCCGCCGCTGGGATGATTTTACCCTTAACGGGATGTCCGATTTTCGTCTCCGTCCAGTTTTACCAGGGATCTCTCCGTCATGACTCAGCCCATTCGAATCGCCGTCACCGGGGCCGGGGGCCAGATTGGCTACGCCACGATCTTCCGGATCGCCTCGGGAGCCGTTTTTGGACCCGATCAGCCGGTCGCGCTCAGCCTTCTGGAGATCACGCCGGCCCTCCCCGCGCTCCAGGGGACCATCATGGAGCTGGACGACTGCGCCTTTCCGCTCCTGACCGACGTCCGGTCGTCCGACAAGGCCACCGAAGCCTTCGAGGGGGCCGACTGGGTCATCTTCGTCGGCGGGATGCCCCGGAAAGACGGCATGACCCGGGCCGACCTGATCCGAGCCAACGGGCCGATCTTCACCAGCCAGGGACAGGCGATCAACGACGCCGCCGGGCCGAACGTCCGGGTCTTGACCGTTGCCAACCCCTGCAACACCAACGCCTTGATCGCCCGGTCGCACGCCCCGAAGGTCGCGCCCGAACGCTGGTTCGCCATGACCCGGCTCGACCAGAACCGGGCGGCGATGCAGCTCGCCAGGAAGGCAGGAGTGCCGGTCGGCCAGGTCACCAACATGGCGATCTGGGGCAACCACAGCGATACCCAGTACCCCGACTACAAGAACGCCAGGATCGGCGGCAAGCCGGCCACCGAGGTCATCACCGACCACCCCTGGTTCACCGAGACCTTCGTGCCGACCGTCGCCAAGCGAGGCGCGGCGGTCATCAAGGCCCGAGGGGGGTCGTCGGCCGCATCGGCGGCCAACGCGGCGCTCGACAGCGTCAGGTCGGTCGTCACGCCAACCCCCACCGGCGACTGGTTCAGCGCAGGGGTTGTTTCGGACGGCAGTTACGGCGTGCCCGCCGGCCTGATCTACTCGTTCCCGCTCCGGACCGAGGACGGCAAGACCTGGTCGGTCGTCAAAGGATTGCCGATCGACGCTGAAGCCCAGGCCAAGATCGACGCCTCGGCCCAGGAACTGATCGCCGAGCGTGATGCCGTCAAGGATCTGCTCGGCCCGGCGATCTGACACAACCCTATTATCGGTGGTGGGCACTGCCCACCATTTCTACGTTTCCGGGAAGGCTCACGAGATGGGACAGGTCGTGATCGTCGCGCTTCGACCGAAGGAGGGGGCGGAGGGTCGCCTCCTCAACCTGATCCACGAACATGTTCCCATTCTCCGGGGCGAGGGGCTCGCGACGGGTCGGGAGCCTTTGGTCCTGAAAGCTGCTGATGGGACGTTCCTCGAAATCTTCGAGTGGGTTTCCGCCCAGGCCATCAAAGCCGCCCACGACAACCCGATCGTCCAGGCGCTCTGGCCCCGGTTCGCCGAGGTCTGCGACTACGTCAAGCTGGCGGATCTGAACGAAACACACGAGTTGTTTGCGACGTTCGAGCCAGTCGATCTCTGAATTCGGTGGGGCATGGCCGGAAGACCGTCATCCGTCCCGGAGTTCGACGGCGAGCCTGGCTCGGGCGGTAGGCCCACCAACTGTCGGCGGTCCAGACCGAGGCGCCGGGAACCTCGGCGGGCGTCAAGTCGCCGAAGTCTGCCCGGGCTTCTCTGATGCCAGCTTCGCCGCCGCGAGCTTGCGGAGATGGTCATAAACCAGGGGCAAGATGTCGGCGGGGTTCATTTCGAGTCATCATGTTCTGATTGATTTGGCGCGATCTCGTCCGGCAGCTCGCCGTTCTCGACAAGGTGCCGGAAGTCGGCCGGACAGACCTCCCACGTGGCGCGATACGTGGCTTCGAGCGGCAAGTTGACATAATAATCAATTTGGACACAGCCGGTTCTGGCTGGTCGCTGGGCAACGGTTTCATCGACTTCTCCCGTTTCGGTTCAGGGTAGTGAAACGTCGCTCAGGCGGCATCTCTTCTTCGCAAAGGGAGTTGTGGCCGATCATTGGGTTTCGACTGGACACGGGCTTGACCGCGAAGGCCGCCGTTGGTATCTTTCGCCTACATCCCAAGGACGGGCTGGAGCGGTTTTGCGGGTTGTTCGGGCGTTGGTCTGGCCCTTTCAACACGACGGACTGCAATCTCAAGGAGGAGCGAATTCATGTCGACCTACGATCGTCGAGCCGCCGCCCGCCGCCGAGCCTGGGGGCGTGGTCCCATGATTCTCCGGTTCGAGCCGCTCGAAGGCCGACGTCT
>JAJYCH010000168.1 GCA_021778575.1 Planctomycetota bacterium | reverse complement strand
CAGCAGACATGGTTTGGCGCCTCGACCAGCGCGAGTGCCCTCATCCCGTCCTCCCTGACGGCGGCTCTCCAATCGGACCGAAGCAGTCCGGCGCGGCGAATCTTATCAGAATCGCCCCGCGTGACCAGATCGGTTTCGTCTGAACCGATTATCGAACCAAGATCAACTCCGGCATGAGCCATCCTTGGCGGATTACCCTTACAAAAGGAACAATTCGCGAATAGACAACTTCTGGACCGATTCTGCGGACGACGGACTTCCCGGACGAGCTGGAGCCGTCAAGTTCCGTCTTCGGATTCGACGATCAGAGCAGTCAAGGCAATCGGCCAAGATCCGGTCGAGTGCTCGCCTCGTGGCGAGTCGAAGTCTCTCGCGAAATTCCAGGACGGGACGAATACTCGGATTGCCGCCCGTTCGGCCTCCTGATAAAAGAGGCCGAACCCAGACCTGGGACGTTGATTTCGGTCGCGTCCTGGAGAGGCATGGAGGCCTTGGGTAAACCCGTCCCCGGCGCTAGCCAACCATGAAGAACTTTGCTCGCCTCGTGCGATTCTCCTGGCCTTACAGGGTCCGGTTCGGACTTTCCCTGGCCTGCGCCGCTCTGGTCGCCGTGTTCTGGGTCGGCAATCTTGGCTTCGTCTATCCGCTTCTCCAGATCCTGATCCGAGGCGAAAACGCCCAGCATTGGGTCGACGAGAAGATCGAGGCAACCGATTTCGAGTCGCTGATCCTCAAAGCCCGGATCGATGAACTGGCGATCCTTCTCCGGACTGATCGGACGTCGCAAGCAAAGGAAGAGCGTCGGGAACAAGCCGTCAACACGTTCAAGGACGCAAACCGGACCCTGATGCAGGCCCGAGGAGTCCTTGTCAAGGACGAGGCACCCGCTCGACTGATGGGAATGGCGGACGGAGCGAAATCGCCGGACGAACTGGCCTACCACGAAGCGGAGGCACGCCTCAAGGAATTGAGCGCTGGCCTTCCACTGGTCAAACAAGCCCGGTTTCCCGACCTCGAAAATCGCCAGAGCCGTCTGACCCGAGAACTCGCCGAGAGCCAGAAGTGGAATCGCCGCTACCGCTGGGCCGAACCGATCGTCAAGAAATATTTGCCAAGCAATCCCTTCAAGACCTTGCTCGTCCTGCTCCTGGTCGTGATGGGTGGAATCGCCATGAAGGGGTTCTTCCTCTTCCTTCAAGAGGTCCTGGTCTCCGACCTCACCCAACTGACCATCTTCGATATCCGGAACCAGTTTTTCCGCCGGACCATGGCGCTCGATCTGTCGAGTTTCAACGATTCCGGCTCGGCCGACCTGCTCGCTCGCTTCACCAACGACATGGAATCCGTCCACCAAGGGCTGATGACGATCATGGGGCGCGTGATCCGCGAACCACTCCGGATCGTCGGATGTCTCTCGGGTGCTCTCTGGCTCAACTGGCGGCTGACTTGCCTGGCGCTGGTGCTGGTGCCCGTCTCGGCCTTCTGCACGCACCGAGCCGGCAAGATCATGAAGCGAGCGGTTCGCAAGTCGCTCGAATCGATGTCGAATATCTACAAAATCTTGCAGGAAAGCCTGCAAGGGATCAAGGTCGTGAAGGCATTCACGATGGAGCGATACGAGCGCAGACGATTCTTCCTCGAAACCAAGAGCCTGTACAAGAAGAGCGTCAAGGTCGCCATCATCGACGCTCTGTCCGACCCGGTCCTTGAGATGCTTTCGCTGACGACGGTGATGATCGCCTTGCTCTCGGGGGCTTACCTGGTCCTCTACGGGGTCACCGCGATCGACTTCGGGTTCTTCAAACTCCAGCTTGCCTCGCGAGCGATGGAAATCGAGGATCTCCTGGCGCTCTACGCCATGCTCGGTGGTATCTCCGACCCGGTCCGGAAGCTGGCGAACGTTCATTCCAAGGTTCAGCGAGCCTCTGCCGCCGCCGACCGGATCTGTGCCCTGATGGATCGCCAGCCCGAGGTTGCCGACAAGCCGAAGGCCATCCGACTTCATCGCCATCGCGCGGCTATCGAATTCGAAGACGTTCATTTCTCCTATAACGGTCGAGAGCCGATCCTCAAGGGGCTCAACCTTGAGGTTCAGCATGGCGAGACGATCGCCATCGTCGGACCGAACGGCTGCGGCAAATCAACCTTGATGAACCTCTTGCCGCGATTCTGGGACGTCAGGTCGGGAGCCATCCGGATCGATGGTCACGACCTCCGCGACGTCCAGCTTCGGTCACTCCGATCGCAGATCGGCATGGTGATCCAGGAGACCACGCTGTTCCACGACACCGTGGCCAACAACATCGCCTATGGAGCCCGCCACGCGAGCCGTGATTCGATCGTCGCCGCCGCCAAGCGTTCGTATGCCCACCAGTTCATCTCGAATCTCCCCAACGGTTACGACACGATGCTCGGCGAGATCGGCTCCGGGCTCTCGGGAGGTCAGCGCCAGCGGCTGGCCCTGGCCCGGGCCATGCTTCGCGATCCCGCGATCCTGATCCTCGACGAAGCCACGAGCGCTGTCGACATCCAGGACGAGGCTTTGATCCGCAAGGCGATCGAGGAATTCTCGCGAAGCCGGACCACGTTCCTGATCACCCATAGCCTGGGTGCCCTGTCGTTCGCCGACCGGATTGTCTTGCTCAATGATGGCCAGATCGATTCGGTGGGGACCGACGCCGAACTCCGACGAAGTTCGTCGCTCTACCGGACGCTCCACGAGATCCAGTACCATCGCGAAAGCGCCTGAATCGGAGCCAGTGCCGATCGGAACTGTCATTCGAACAAGTTCCGCATCGGAACCGAGAACTCCGGCAGACATTCCGGAAAGCTCAGATCCCCTTCCGGACCGACAATCCGGTCCGGTTGATCCGGGAAATAAAGCCAGGCCGTCCGCAGGTCCGGGTCGATCACGCAGACGATCGAAACGCCCACCGCCAGATACTCGCTCACCTTCGCACGCAGATCGTTCCACCGTTCGCTGGGTGAGCGGACCTCAATGACGATCTCCGGTGGAACATCCGGATACTTTCCGGGATGCGCCCCCTTCGGTATCCGGTCGTAGCTGTAATAGGCGACGTCCGCTCCCCGAAGCGTATCGGGATCACGCTCCGTCACGATCCCCGAGTCATTGATGGTAATCCGGCCCAGGTTTCGGTCGCCCACCCAGTTCCCCAGTGCTCGGGCGATATAGCCACAGACAATTCCATGCCAGTAATTGGCTGGCGGCAACTCGATAATCCTTCCCCGGACGAGTTCAGTCCGATGCCCGATGTCGGGAACCAGGGCGTACTCCTCGGCACTGATGATCTGATCGACGGTCGCCATCCAATAGACTCCGGAAGAAGGTTGAGCCACCCTTCGATTCCGCGATTCCAGCACTTCAACCGGGCCTACTTGTCACTCGAACAAGTTCCGCATCGGAACCGAGAACTCCGGCAGGCATCCCGGGAAGCTCAGATCCCCATCCGGACCGACAATCCGGTCCGGTTGATCCGGGAAATAAAGCCAGGCCGTCCGCAGGTCCGGGTCGATCACGCAGACGATTGAAACGCCCACCGCCAGATACTCGCTCACCTTCGCACGCAGATCCTTCCACCGTTCGCTGGGTGAGCGGACCTCAATGACGATCTCCGGCGGAACATCCGGATACTTTCCGGGATGCGACCCCTTCGGTATCCGGTCATAGCTGTAATAGGCGACGTCCGCTCCCCGAAGCGTATCGGGATCACGCTCCGTCACGATCCCCGAGTCGTTAGAGACAACCCGACCCAGTTGTCGTTGCCTGACCCATGAGCTGATCGCGAATGCGATCTCGACGCAGGTCAGTCCGTGCAAATAGGTAGGCCTGGTCAACTCAACGATTCTCCCGCGAACCAGCTCGGTTCGAAGCCCATTTTCGGGCATAGATGCGTAATCTTCGAGAGAAATGAGCGGAGATTCTACGGTCGCCATCCAATTCGCTCCAGTACGAAGCTCACCCGCCCTTGGATGCCTCATCCCACTTCTGGAACAAGCGGTCGAGAGCGGCGACGCCGTCGTCGACCCGGTGATGATCTTCCTCGTAGAGATGACCCGTTTCGAGCGGGAGACGCTTGACCGCCGCGGCGACCTGGTCGCGGGCTCCGAGCAACTGCGCATGGAGCTTCTCGAAGACCTCTCGGTTTCCCACGTTTCCGAGTGCGGCGAGCTTCGCCTGGGCTTCAGCCACCCGAGTTTCGACCGACTGGAGCACGCCAAGCCAGTGCGGCTTCTCGCTCAAATGGACGCGCTGCGGATACGACGGGTTCTTCTTGGGATCGGCAACAGTCGTCGCCGGGGTCTGCGGGGTGGTCACGGTCAGTCACTCCATCCATCCAGGGATCATAACCGTCCGCGCCCTCGCGTTGAGGCCCGGCGGTCCTTCGGCTACAATTCTGCCTCAAAGCACCGCGAATCTCCAGTCCATCCGTCCATGAACCGAGACCACGACCACGCATCGAGGAAGGATCCTTGCCATGCGCACCCTGTTCGCCGCCGCGCTGCTACTCTCGATCCCGATCGGAACTGCTGAGTCAGGTGACGTTCCGCCTCGACCCAAAGCGGCCGACGGCTGGTCGATCGAGCTGGTCGAGCAGGCGCCCGCGATCGCCTACCCAACGGCCTGTGTCGTCGGTCCCGATGGAACGATCTATCTCGGGCAGGACCCGATGGACATGCCGGGGCCGCCCACCGTGCCGGCCGACTCGGTCGTGGCGATTCGCGATGGTCGCGTGACGAAGTTCGCCGACAAACTGTGGGCGGTGATGGGGCTGGAATGGGTCGACGGAACTCTGTTTGTCGTTCATGCCCCCTATCTCTCGGCCTTGCGCGACCTCGACGGTGACGGCAAGGCTGACTCTCGGGTGGATCTGATCACCGGCCTGGGACCGAAGCTCCCGGGATTCAATGGGATCAATGATCATATCGCTTCGGGAATCCGGCTCGGTATCGATGGATTCCTGTACATCTCCATCGGCGATAAAGGGCTGCCCCGGGCGACCGCTCGCGACGGAACGACGATCACGATGGCCGGCGGCGGAGTGATGCGGATCAGGCCCGACGGTTCCGGTCTGGAAATCGTCTCGACCGGAGAGCGGAACCCACTTTCGGTAGCCTTGACAGCGCATGACGACATCTTCACTTACGGGAATGATGACGATAGCAAGAAGTGGCCCAACAGCCTGACCCATCACATCGTCGGCGGACACTACGGCTATCCTTACGAATTCCTGACAGCCCCCTTTCGTGCCTTGCCCATCATCGCCGGGCAGTTTGGCGGCTCGGGCACTCAGGGAATTTGCTACACGGAGGACGGTCTACCGTCACGGTTCCAGGGCAACTTGTTCTTCTGCGACTGGGGGCTTCAGAAGCTGATCCGTTACGAGGTTGCACCCTCGGGCGCAAGTTTCGAGGTGGTGAAGCAGGAAACCGTGGTCGAAAAGGGCGACCTGGTGGACTTCCGGCCGTTCTCCGTCGCTTGCTCTGCCGATGGCAGTTCGCTCTACCTGGTCGACTGGGCCTTCAACGGTTGGCTGGCCGATGGACCACCGGCAGGCCGTTTGTTTCGCCTCACGTACACCGGGGCCGACCGGGTGACGCCCGGCCTTCGACCGTCATCGAACGAAATCGCCGTGAAGATCCGGGCGCTCGATCATCCGGCGCTCTCGGTCCGTCGCGACGCTCAACGCGCACTCGCGGGCCGAGGTCTCGAATCGATCCGACCCCTCACCGACCGATTGCAGGCCAATCCCGGCCCGGGGCGAATCCATGCGCTCTGGGCTCTGGACTCGATTTCCGGGCCGGAAGCCCGTCGGGCGATCCGCGCGAGCCTGACCGATCAGAAACCCACGCTACAGGCTCAAGCGGCCCGAAGCTCGGGGATTGCTCGCGACCGTGAGGCCGTTCCGGCTCTCGCCGCCCTCCTCCGAAGTACGGACCCGACCGTTCGCCGCGATTCGGCCATTGCGCTGGGCCAGATCGGCGACCCGGCGGGATCAAATCCGCTTTACCTGGCTCTGGGCGATCCCGACCCGGTCGTGAGCTGGTCGGTCCGCAAGGCGCTCCGTAAACTTGGAGCCGAAAATCTGACCAGTTTGAACGAGGCCCTGGCCGACCCGAAGCGGCGCGAAGACGCGCTCAAGCTTGCCGATGAGTCCTGGACAACGGCGGCGGTCACAGCTCTCTCGATGGCGCTCGATTCGGCCACCGATTCGAGCTGGAAGGCGCGCGTTCTGGCCGCGCTCGCGGGCAATTATCGTCGCTATCCGGAGTGGTCGGGCCAGTGGTTCGGCACGAACCCCCTGGCCGGCGCGCCGCCCAAGAAAACGCGCGACTGGAGTCCGGAGGGGATGACCGCCGTTCTTACCGGACTGATCAAGGGGCTCAGAGATCCTGATCCTCTTGTGCGTCGCCCCGCGATTGTCGGCTTGATCGGCGTCGGCGAACAGGCCGCGCCGTTGCTTCGGATGGTCCTCGAAAAAGAACCTGATCCGGTCAATCAGGCGGTCGCCGCGCAGGCTCTGGGATCACTCAACGATCTTCGATCGATCCCACTTCTGAGCAAGATTCTGCTGGATGGCTCCCGACCGATCGAGGTTCGCTCGGTGGCCCTTGATGCCCTGGCCGCAATGAACAGTCCCCAGGCGCTGAATGCCCGTCTGATGCTGGTCTACGACGCGAAGGCGCCCGAATCCTTGCTCGCCCGGGCATTGCCAGCGCTGGGTCGGAGCCGGGTCTTGCCCGCGAATGACCTGGCCGGGTTCTTCGAAAATTCCTCTGAATTGGTCCGGGCTGCGGCTCTGGCTGGTTTCCCGGTCGGCAAGCCATTACCGGTCAATATCCGTTCCAGTCTGGTGGACCGACTCGATGATCCGTCGCCGGTGGTTCGAAAGGCGGCGATCGGGGCGGTAGCGTCGCAGAAGCTTGCCGAGGCGATTCCAAGGCTCATCAAACTGGGTGCCGACGAGACTTATCGGAGCGAAGCGAGTCGAGCGCTCGCCGAGATGCCCGACCCTCGGGCCTTCCCCGTCTATGTTGAGTCGCTCGGCGATCGTGACCCGGCGGTCCGCCAGGCGAGCGAAACCGCTTTGCGATCGATCCGCGAAATCAAATCCACCGAATTGCGGAAGCTCGCCGGTGAAGGCAAGTTCGTTGGTCCGGCCGCTCTGGCGGTCGAGCGGATCTTGACCAAATTCCAGCCAGTGCCGGCCTGGAAAGTGATCGGTCCGTTTCCCCGAACCACTCCCCTGCTCTTTGAAGATCCGGCCGCGATCGACTTCGCGAAAACGCAAGTCGGCGCGGAAGGTCGCGCCGTCACCTGGCAAAATCGGTCCGCCGAACCGACCACCGGACGGATCACGATCGACGACTTCAAGGCAGGAACCGGCGACCACGGAGGTTTTGGCTACGACGCCAATGGCTCGCCCGACCTGGCGGCATTCGCGTATGCCGAAGTCTCGTCGGACCGGGACCGCCAGGCTTTGATGATCGTCGGTTCGTCGGGGACGATTCAGATCTCGGTCAATCATCAAGCCGTGTTGAACTATACCAATTCTGTCGGTCGTCCCTATTCTCCCGAATCGAACGTCGTTCGGTTCTCGCTTCAGCGCGGCGTGAACCGGATTCTGGTCCGAAGCCGCCAGGGAATTGGAACCTGGAGCTTCAGCTTGTCGATCTCCGACCCCACCTCGGCGGCTCTGGTCGGGACTTCGGGCGCGATCGGTCTCGAAGGACTCCGAGCCTTCGCCCTTTCTCATCAGGGCGACCCTGTCAACGGCGAGAGGCTTTTCTTCGAGTCGAAAGGAATCGGTTGCTCCGGTTGTCACACCGTTGGAGGCCAGGGAACGGCGAACGTCGGCCCGGATCTGACCGGACTCGCCGCTAAATATCAGAAATCCGAGATTATCCGATCGGTCCTGGAGCCATCGAATCGTCTGGCGACAGGATTTCAACCTCTCTTGATCTCCCGCCATGATGGGACGGTCGTCACGGGACTGCTTCGCGCGGAGACGGACGATTCTGTCGAATTGACCGACGCTCACGGTAAGCCGATCTTGATCCGCAAAGTGGAAATCGACCAGCGGAAGGTCTCGGAGAGCTCATTGATGCCCGCCGGCCTGGTCGACTCGCTGGCCCCCGTCGAGTTTGCCGACCTTATCGCTTATCTGAATAGTTTGAAATCCACGAGATAGCCGGGAAATTCGAGAACATCACCCCCCTTGTCCGGCCCGCCAGCGATCGACGAACCGGCGATAATCCTCGGGAGTATCGATGCCGATACTTCGTTCCTCGACGATTCC